>JAFWOB010000209.1 GCA_017510065.1 Parasporobacterium sp. | reverse complement strand
GCAACCTTGATGGGGATAACGCTCCCCATACCCTCTGACATCGTTTTCCGTACACGTTGACCACAAAGGCCCGTTTCGGAAAATGTTTTTTGGCTCCACTTGGGAAAGTGTCGCAGCGCTGATTTTCTCCTCCGTCGCAACTCATCGGCCATGCTGTGCATGGAATAAAGCAGCTTTCACAATGCAACAGGAGGGAACAGCAATGCCCAACAAAAAAGAGGAACAGCAAAGGAAAACCCATAATATCAGAGTCCGCCTTGATGCCGCCCAATACGATCTGATCCAGAGTGCAGCAAGCTCAGCCGGGATGAGTATCTCTGAATACATCCGACGTCAGGCCGTTTACGGGAAAGTGGAGATCCATAATCATATCGTGGCGAATTTCCCGAAGCTTGAGAAACTGACTCAGGAGTTTTCCGCGATCGGAAACAACCTGAACCAGCTGACCAGGTACTTTCATATGGGCGGTCTGAAATCGAAGGCAATGACAGATGAACTGACCCGCTGCATCAATGAGATCATGCGGATGCGGAAAGACGTGATAGAAATGGCAGGTGAATATCGTGGCTATACTCAAACACATCGCAAGTAAAAATGCTGACTACGGCAAATCTCTGGAATACCTGATGTTCGAGCACACGGAAAGCGGCTCTCCGGTCCGGAATGCCGAAGGCGACATGATCATGCGGGAGCAGTTCCTTCTGGATGGGATAAACTGCAACCCGTATTCCTATGACAAGGAATGCGAGATGCTGAACGCTCAAGTTCATAAGAATCAGAAATACTCAGATATTAAATCGCACCACTATATCATCAGCTTCGATCCGGCTGACAACGCAGATGGAAAGCTGACTGCAGAGCTGGCTCATGAACTCGGGATGCGGTTTGCCCGGAAGCATTTTCCCGGACATCAGATTATGGTCTGTACGCACACTGACGGCCATAATGAAAGCGGCAATATCCACGTACACATCATTTTCAACAGTGTGCGGAAACTGGATGTGGAGAAAGAAACTTATATGGAGCGGGAAATCGACTGCCGCGCCGGCTACAAGCATCATCTGACAAAAAGATATCTGGAATTCCTGCAGAGGGAAGTGATGAAGATGTGTGAACAGCAGGGCTTGCATCAAGTGGATCTGCTCTCTCCGGCAAAAACTAGAATCTCAGATAAAGAATACCGGGCGAAACAACGCGGACAGAAGAAACTGGATGAACTGAATGATCAGATCGTGGCCGCTAAAATGAAACCGGCAGTGACTGTTTTCCAGACACAGAAGCAGTTCCTGCGGGATGCCATAATGGACAGTGCCGGAAATGCTGCAACAGTGGAAGATTTCAAAACTCTGCTGAAAGAAAAATACGGTATTGAAGTCAAAGAAAGAAGAGGACGTTTCAGTTACCTGCATCCGGAAAGAAGTAAATTCATTACAGGTCATGCATTGGGAAGTGATTTTGAAAAGGAACATGTGGAGCAGATGATCATGAAAAACTACCAGGCGAAAGATCCGGATATTCAGAATACTCAGGATCAGGATCATGATCATGAAGCAATACCTGCCGTTAATGATTCTGCGTCCGATCGTAATCCGGCACCTGATCGTAAAGATTTTAATCCGGCTTATGACTATCATGCAGATCCGGTCGCAATCCTCTATATCCGCTCGCATCTGCGTCTTGTTGTTGACCTGCAGACAAACATCAAGGCACAGCAAAGTGCAGCATATGCGCGGAAAGTGAAGATTTCAAATCTGAAGGAAATGGCAAGAACTGTTGTCTATGTTCAGGAGCATGGTTATGATACAAGAGAGGATCTGCTTCACTATCAGACTGAGATCTCAGGAAAGGTCGATACAGTGTCTTCTTCGTTGAGCGAAGCTGAAGCTAAACTCAAAGAAACGAATGAGCGGATCCACTATACAGGACAGTATTATGCTTCCAGATCCGTTCAGTCAGCGTTCCTGAAATCCAGAAACAAGAAAAAGTTCCGGGAGGAACACCGATCAGAACTTGATCAGTATAACGAGGCTGTCCATTACTTCAAAGAGAATGCCGGGGGAAAAGTCCCCGCCATGAAATCACTGAAAGCAGAGAAAGAACACTTGCAACTCTTCATCGAAAAACAGAAGCAGCTGCAGACTTCACTTCGCCGGGAGCAGAAAGAATTGCAAACGGCTGTCACAAATATTGACACTATCCTTGGAGAAACGCCGGTACAAAGAAGAGAAAAACGCAAAGCAGAGCCGGAATTATAATCCACAACGTTTGCATGTCGTCTGAGAAACGACCTTCCGCTTTTTATCGTATGGTATGATAGGTTCATAATCCAAAGGTTTTAAGTGAAGGAGATGATTACATGACTGAAAATACCAACATCTGGCTGAATGGAATCATGGGAGTTGTTGTCGGAGATGCGCTTGGCTGCCCGGTACAATTTGAAACCCGGGAAGAAGTTGCCCGGCATCCGGTTACCGGCATGCGCGGATATGGCACGTTTAATCTTCCGGAAGGCTCATGGACAGATGACAGTAGCCTGACAATCGCTTTGCTGGAAAGCATCCGCCGCACAGGGAAGATCGATCTGGATGATATCATGGGGAACTTTATGAAATGGCTCTACGACGGAGAATTTACTCCTTATGGAAAATCCTACGATATCGGCCGCGGCACAATGCAGGCCATCAATCGTTACAGAAAAAACCGAAAAGCAAAGAAATGCGGTGGTGATGAGGAATGGAATAACGGCAACGGAAGCCTTATGCGGATCATGCCCGCCTGTATTTACTGCACTGTAATGGAAACAAGCGGGATATATTCTGATCGTGATGCGATCGATGCCATACACTCTGTCGGAGGTCTTACCCACGCCCATATTCGTTCGAATATTGCATGCGGGCTGTATTTCTTTATGGTAAAACGTATCCTGCTCGGAGAAGGTTCTCTGCATGAAAGAATGCAGGAAGGACTCTCGCAAGGGTTCACATTCTATGAGTCCTACCTCGCTGACAAGGAGAATCTGCATTACTATGACCGGCTGAAGGATCTGGATTCTTTTAAATCCCTGCCTGCAGACAAAATCAAGAGTACGGGATATGTCGTGGATGCATTGGAAGCTGCCATATGGTCTCTGATTACAACCATCAGTTTTGATCAGGCGCTTCTGAAAGCGGTCAACCTTGGAGACGATACCGACACCGTTGGTGCAATCGCTGGAGGACTGGCCGGACTGTATTACGGATATGACTCCATTCCGGAAGAGTGGCTTTCTGCCATCAAGCGCAGGGAATGGATTGAGGATATGTGCCGCATTCAAGAATAATCAGCATAAAAAAGCAGGGGAGAAGGCGTATCATATTTGATACACGTTCTCCCCTGACATTTGTTTTCCTGCTATAAACTCCCGGGTATTAGTTATAGATGCGGCACATCTTTTGCTTTTTCCTTAACCGGATCTTTTCCGGTCCGTTCCCGGACTTCGGCTTTCTTCTCGCTCAGCCTTTTCAATATGGACGGCCTTTTCTCTTTAAAATGCTCCGGATGCAGGATTTTCTCCACACGGTCTGAAACATCCGGATCATCAAAGACGACACCCTCCAGCCATTCCTTTGCGTCTTTCCAACCGGACATCTGCATGAGCGTTCCGCCTTCTCCCAGAAAACGCAGGTTATCATCCGTACTTTCCAGTTCATCAAATGAATAACCCGCGGCATCCATAGCTGCTATGATCTTTGATTTCAAAACACCTTCTTCCTCCTTCCAAGTGGTCTGCTATGCTTTCTTTCGCTCCTGCAATTCGGGGGGTTCCTGACTCACGACCGCCTGTCCTTTCTGCACAGAAAGCTCCTCCTGGTATTCCCGGAGTCGTTTCAGAACGGATTCCCTTCCCTTTAATGGCAGTTTACCTTTCCGGCGTTTCCCGGGCTGCCGGCGATGGACAGGCGCCTTCGGCGGCATATTGTTCATCCTGCCGTCGATCATCGAATAGTTTTGTTCCTCAGCCATCTCAGCAGAGCGAAGATATTCCCCGTTCTCATAACTTTTCTGCCAGTTCTCCAACGGAGGTGTCGCCGAAGCTTGTACTGGCTGAGATCTGGCTGCATTCTGCCGTTCCATATATACCCGGATCTGACGGATCACTTCCTCCGTGAAACCCACTGTTGTATCTTCAGCAGCTACCTTTCCATTACTGTCCAAAACCACATAAGCTGCGTTTTTGCCAAATTGCTGGCTCTGCATCAGGAAAAAATGCTGCCCGTCAATCCAGATCTCATCTGCAGCAAGGAAATTCCCGTCCCTTCCTTCGATCTGATAATCTGTCGTGTCAATGGAAAGAAGAGCAGTGGATGCTGTCGTATGGAAGAATCCGGCAAGAACGATCAGTTTCTCGGGATTCACGTAATAAGCAGTCGTGATTCCCTCCTTCGTAACTGCGAGTACATCGCTGACCTCCAGCTTTTCTCCGGAGAGAGAGGCAGGCAGCCCGTTTTCGAGCTGCCTGCGAAGGTCGGAAGAGTCCAGGTCCCATGAGAACGGGGAGACGCAGATCTGTTCATACCGATCGGATTTCACCTGCACATGGTATTTCTGGAGAAATTCCCAGGAGCGATACCGCAGTGCTTCATTCTCCCAGGGTCCTTTCTTCAGCCGGTACACCGCGAACTGCTTTCTCCCTCCGCTCATACATCAGCCCCTTCTTCATCTTCTTCCTTCAGTTCTTCCCGATACGTTTCCAGATCCAGTCCGGCAAAGGCTTCATCGGAGATCCGCTTCAGCTTCTCTGCAGCACTGACTACAATCGCCTCCATATCCGGATCCTCTTTGATCTCCGGAAGGATCATCTCCAGCTGTCGGACTGTATTCCTGCGGTTATCCGGCTCCAGGATCGCCAGAACCAGGAGTTCTTCTTCATCAAATGCAATCTTTCTCATAATGCCTGTTCTCCCTTCCCTTTTTTTGCTGTCTGTGCCTTCACCGGTTTCTCCGGCTGCTTCTTTTCGGATGCCTTTACCGTTCTCTGTTTTTCGCTGAGCCTCGCCAGCACGGAACCTTTCCTGCCAGAAGGCTGGTCTTTCTGATCGTCCCTGCCATGCTCAGGTGTACCGGCTTCCGGATGCACATACGTTTTTGCCTCCGCAATCGCTGCCTGGATATCCGGATTCAACCGGTAGTGCTCCACGCCGTTGATCACATCCTCCTGGACCTTTCCGCCGGCTACCAGCGCAAAGTCACCGGCGAATTCACTCCCGTCATGCAGGATAAACCCGATTCCTTTACCGCCCATCTGGCCGTCCGGCATCTCCCTGTATAACTTCAGTGCTTCGATCAGTGACAGATCTCCGTGATACTCACCCATTACCGGAAATTCCATGCACTCCGCAACGAAGAATGTCAGCTTTCCGGCCGGCTGCTTGGCAGCTTTTTCCGGTGTTTTCAGTGCGGCCTCCGTTCCTTTCAAAGGTTCCTGTGCAGCTTTTTCTGGTGTTGAACTTTCCTTCACCGCCTCTGCCTGTACGGACTTTTCCTGCGTCTGGACCGGTGCCAGGAACTCAGGTACTTCCTCATAGCCGAAGCGGTCCACATAGTAGGCATGATCCTCGCCGTCCTTGTGAATCACAACGATATCGCTGACGCTTAAGGAGTGCCCGGTAAAGTCCTCCGGCATTTTCGGGCCGTTAAACTGTACATAAAGATCTTCCAGCGTAGTCCCCGGAACAAGGCTGCCGGTGTACACTTCCTGAAAATCCTCCCGGCGGATTTCAAAGCCTTTCTGCCTGACAAAATCCATTCCCATGAATTCAAAGACGCCGGCGGGAGAGTCCGGGCGGATCTGATAGATCGTGAACCGGTCCGGATCCTGCTCGGCACTGTGCTCGGCAGAGCGCTCCTTCATCCGTTCTGCCATAAAGGAATCCATCTCTTCGATGATCTCGCCCGCCGTCCTCCGGATCGTATCCATGCAGGCTTTCAGCTGCTTTGTATCCTGGCTGCCCGACCAGCTTGCCAGATAGGGAATGGAGTAACCGGAGGTATCCATGTGGTAATGGAACATCACCGTGTAGGCGATGGATTCGGCTTCCAGTTCTTTCTGCTGGGCGCTTTTTGCGACGCCCTCCGCCTTCATGGCGTCCCGATCATGGAGTCTTGCATGGCTGACCTCATGCACCAGGGTCTTTAAAGTCTGGCTCTCACTCATCCCTTTTTGGATGACGATCTCCTTGTCAACCGTGTGATAATATCCCTTTGCGCCGCTGTCGATTTCGGCAAAGCGGATCGGCACCGGGCTTACTTTCGTGAGTGCATCCAGAAACATCTGGAAATGCTTCGCATCCCCTGTCAGTTCCGGCACATCCAGCTCCGGAAGGGGCTCGCCTGTTGTCTGGGACAAGTCGAAGACCTTCTCCACCTTAAACCGGGGGATCGTTACTTCCACTTCCTCTGTTTTCGGCTTCCCGTCTGCACCCAGGATGGGAGAGCCTGTCCGGGAGTCAACCACCTCCCGTTCCCTGCGTTCCTTCACCGGTGCAGGCGCGATGATCGACAATCCCTTCTGGCCTCTCATTACCTGCCGGTTAAACTTCGTCTTCCAGGTGGTATAGGACGCCACCCTCGTCGCCTCCGGCATCTGCATCGCGATCAGCAGCACGTTGTTGGCACTGTAATGATGAAACTTCGACATCGCTTCCAGTACTTTCCGGAACTGCACATCGCTTGTCATATATTCCTTCACACCCGCCTCCAGACGGTCCGTGATTTCCTTCAGCTGTTCCCGCCGGCTGGGATATGCGGGGCGCTCACCCTCCGGCCGCGTTCTCCCGCCTGAACTCTGCTGATTCCTTTCATCCGAAGCGTTCCGGCCGGACTGCGCATTCTCACCAGCCTCAGTGTGCTCCATTTGTTCTCTCTGATCTCTTTCTGCCATATGCTCACTTCCTCCTTGTATAGTTTTCGTTTCCTCCCCGACGCGGAGGATATCTTCCGCCGCCATGGAGATGGTCTGGTCTGCAAAGTCCAAAGTACCCTGCTCCCGCATACTGAAATAAGTCTCATTCCCTCCACCCACAACGATGTGATCCACACAGCTGATCCCCAGGATTTTTCCTGCCTCCAGCACCCTTCTGGTCAGCTGGATATCTTCCCGGGAGGGCGTGACATCCCCGCTCGGATGGTTGTGCAGCAGCATGAATGACTGCGCATTGGACAGGATCCCTGATTTCAGGATATTGGGGATGAAGGCAATCGACTGGCTAAGGTCCCCGACGCTGACCACATGGAAATTGATGGGCTGGAGCCTGCTGTTCAGGTTGACCACACAGAGAACTTCCCGGTCATAACCGGAAAGCTCCCTGCGCATCACATCCATCGCCGCTTCGGGATTTGACATGGGCACAGCGGAGAGGAGAGAGCGTCCTTCTTCCAGACGGATCCGGACTTCACGCAGCTTATACTGCCTCGTTTCCGTCATTTCCATTGTCTCTGCCATGATCGTCTTCCTCCTCAAACCGTATCGTTAAGATTTCATCCTCCGGCATGTCCCGGATGTATTCCTTCAGCTGCGCAAGCGTCATGGTTTCTTCCTTCATCTGTTTCCCGCTCCTTTCTGGCGGCCGCCGGAAGTCTTCGGGAAATCAAGGCTGAACATGGCCCTGCCTTCTTTCCACTCCATCAGAAGATCCGCCGTAAACAGCTGGTCCTTCTTCGCCGAATACAGGTCTTTCACCCTGGTTTTCCCTTTTGCCAGCAGGTCTTTTGCCATTCGGACATCCAGCTTTTTCCGCATCCGTTCCAAATACCGGTTTTCCTTCCAGAGGACGAACCGGCACTCCCGGTTGGAACAGTAGAAGTTCTGTTTTCCCTCATAGACCGGAGCACCGCAGACAGGGCAGGTGCCGATAACTTCACGCTCCTTATGTGTTCCGAAGCGGTTCCTCTCATCACCATCGATCTGCCGGCATTCATCCAGCATCTTCCGGAGCATTCCGGTAATCCCGTTCATAAAGGCGCGGCTGTCATACTGTCCCCGCTCGATCAAAAGCAGCTGGTTCTCCCAGTCAGCCGTCATCTTCGCGGACTTCAGATAATCAGGAAGTACAGATACCAGCTGTTTTCCGGAATCCGTTGCGATTACCTGCTTCTTTTTGCGGACCGCATAGCCTGACTGGATCAGCTTGTCGATGATGCTTGCCCTGGTCGCCGGCGTACCGAGGCCCTTGCGTTCGACATCTGCCTCCATATCGGAACTGCCTGCCCGCTCCATCGCCGCAAGGAGCGTATCCTCAGTGTAATGTTTCGGCGGCTGTGTCCAGTGCTCTGAAACTTTGGTGTGCACCGGTGAGAACGAGGCGCCCTGATAAAGGGAAGAGAGATCCTGCCCAGCACCGGCAGCGTTCTGATCGTCAGCTTCACTTTCCGCATCTGCCCGGCACTGCTTTTTCATGGCATCTTCTATAGCTTTCCACCCGGGTTCCTTTACGGACTTGCCAGAAGCGGTAAAAGAATATCCGCAGCACTGAAGGTCAGCCTTCACTGTTTCATAGACATGCCGCCTTCCCGCAGCACACAGAAGCCTTGCCGCAACTAGAATCAGCACATTCCTCTCTTCGGCAGAGCATCCGGACAACTCCGCCTTCCGGATCTCCACTGTCGGGATGATCGCATGGTGGTCGCTGACCTTTTTGCTGTTTAAAAGCCTGCCGGTTTCATCCGCAGGGTCTGCAGCAAGGAACGGAAATACCTCTTTGCTTACTGCGATCACATTCCTCGCCGTCTGTTCCATGTCATCCGTCAGGTAATTGCTGTCGGTCCTCGGATAGGTGATCAGTTTGCTTTCATACAGGGACTGTGCACACTCCAGTGTTTTTGCCGCCGTATAGCCGAAGAGCCGGTTGGCATCCCTCTGCAGCGTTGTCAGGTCATAAAGCTTCGGCGGGGCAGCCGTTTTCGTCTGCCGGTCCAGAGAAGTGACCAGAGCATTTCTCCCCTCGCACATGCCGGCCAGGCGGTTGGCTTCTTCACGGGATGTGAAGTGTTCGGATACCGCATCGATCATCTTTCCCTGGCTGCCGATCAGCAGATGTGTAATGAAATACTGTTCCTTCCTGAAATCTGTAATCGTGGCTTCCCGATCAACAAGCATGGCCAGTGTAGGTGTCTGTACACGCCCGACGGACAGCCGGTAATCATAAACCTTTGTAAATGCCCTCGAAGCGTTCATCCCGACCAGCCAGTCCGCCTGTGCCCTGCAGACGGATGCTTCCGACAGGTTCCTGTATTCTTCTGCGTCTTTCAGTGTCCGGAAGCCCTCCCGGATGGCCGAGTCTTCCATGGAAGAGATCCACAGCCGCTTCACCGGCATATGGCTTCCGGACAATTCATATACACGGTCGAAAATGCTCTGGCCTTCACGCCCGGCATCACATGCATTTACGGCGTAGGCGAACTCATTGCTGCTTAACAGCTCTTTCAGAACCCTGAACTGCTTCGCCTTATCCTCGGTCACTTCCAGTTTCCACCTGTCTGGAATGATCGGCAGGGCATCCAGCGACCACTTCCTGTAGCGCTCATTATAGGCCTCCGGCATGGCATATTCCGCCAGATGGCCGAAGCACCAGCTGACCACGCCGTCCGGTCCTTCCAGATAACCGTCCTTTTTGTCCTCGCACACCAGGACCTGTGCGATTGTCCTGGCAACGCTCGGCTTTTCCGCTATGACTAAAAATCTCTCTGTAAACGGATTCTGATACATAATACCTCCTTCCCGCGTACAGCATTCTTTCTCCGTACACGCCTAAAAAAATACAGGCACCCGGTTTCCCGGATGCCCGCTGCAATGCTCACTGTTTTTCCGTCTGTTTCTGCTTTGCCGCAAAGGCGATCAGCAGCTGGTACTGTCTCAGGCGCTCGGCCCATATTTTCTTCAGATCCATACGTTTCTCCTTTCCGGCTGCTCCAAGCAGCCTGTGTCCTGCGGACTGTTTTGACTGCAGTTCCCCTATCAGATGGATGCCTCCTGTGCGCGGTTCGGACCGCTCTTCTTGGGCTGTGCTTTCACCTGCTCCTTCTTTTCGTTCAGGCGTCCAAGCACGGACTTGCGTTCCTTCCTGCCGCCGGCTTCCTCTTTCTCCTCATCACGGGAAATGCGTTTTTCATCCCGGTGGTCTGCCCTTTCAGTCCCTTCCCGGGTTTCTTTTCCGGCGGTGTTTTCCTTCCGCTCCGGTTCCGGCTCCCTGACATCCGCCTGCTGTGCTTCATGGGATTCTGCCGTTTTTTCCGGTTCCTGCAAGGCAGCTTTTTCCGCTTCCTGCTCCTTCTGCGCCATCCGTGCGGCAAAGGTTTCCGCCCTTTCCAGCACATGGTCCTGCGCATCATAGTGGTAGACAAAATCGGAAAGCCGGTCCTCCGGCGCCACCGTGGACTGGTTGATCTCCCGAACCATAAACTGCAGGCTGTCCGGCTCCGTTGTCCCGTCATCCGGAAGGATCAGGACCTCATGGACGGAAGAGGGAAGGACAAAAAAATCTGTTCCCATCTGCTGTGCGATCGTCTCCAGCTGATCCGGATAGAACATCGCCCCGGCACCATGCATTCCCTGCATATTGGTGAGCACCATCAGCTGAGGCCCTTCCATCGGCGGCATCATGTCTGCGGCCATATCGGGTTCCATTCCCATCATCTCGGCCATGATCTCATTCATGCTCCGGAACTTGACCGGGTACAGCCTCTGCGAGCTCTCCAAAGCATCCGCATGCAGCTGTTCTGCCGTAACACCGTACATCTCCATCATCTTGTATGAAACCGGAGTGGAAGCCTCTACCCCGTGCAGTCCCTCAAAAGCGATATGGTAGGAGATAGCCAGGCCGTCCACTTCCTTATGCGGGGACATTGCCAGGAAGGCCTCATTCTCCTTCGCATCGCTTACACGGATGAAGAGATGTTCCTTCACCTGGTCGTAATCCTTCAGCCACCCGGTCTGCATTTCCGGAGCAAGCTGTACCTGTCCGGCAATCGCAGTCAGCATGGCGCCCATTGAGCGGCCTTCCCTCTGATACTCTTCAAACATCGCACTCAGGTTGATGTTCGGCACAACGGTCTGATCTTCCCTTCTTACCTGCAGTCCCAGATATGCTGTATTCAGCTTCTGGAAGGGCTCCACTCTGACTTCCGCGTCCTGAAACTTTTCAGGAAGGTAGTCCTTAATGCTTTCCTTTACTGCATCCACAAATTCATTAAAACTCATTCTCTTTTCACTCATATTGTTCTATTCCTCCTGCTTTTCTGTTGTCAGTCCTCACGTTCTGTGTCCAAACCGTCGCTGATCTCAATTCCTTCATCGTCCGATTCCTCTTCTTCATGGCCCGGTTTATAGATCTTGAAGTAGTAGAGAAGGGCAAATACAATCGCCCCTGCTCCCAGGATCAGAAGATTGCTGTTCTCAAAAGGGGCTTTCTTTTCCGGCTCTTCGACCTCCGTTTCCGGCTGCTTCGGGGCTTCTGTCTCCACCGGGGCAGGTGTCGTCTCCGGAATAATCACGGCCGGCGTCACTTCCGCCTCGGTCTCCTTTTCGGTCTGTTCCATGAACTCCGCCAGATCGTTCTCATCCACAAGGGAGAGCATATAGACATTCTCCGTGGAATTGCTGTGGTCAATGACCATATAGAAGGTGTTGTTGTTTTTCGTGCGTATCGTGTAGAAGTCCTTCCCTGTGGAGTTCTTGATCTCATCCCCCAGGTCGCCGTTGCCGGGGGTAGTAAATCCCTGCTCCGGTTCCGTTTCTTCCGGCTCCGATACCGTATCTTCCGGCGGGGTCTCCTCCGGTGTCTGTTCCGGGATCACCGTTTCTTCTTCTTCCCAGGTGGGATCCACATTGGCATAGGCCGGAATTCCGTCGCAGCTCATCAGCAGGCAGATGGCGGCAAGAACTGCCGCCAGTGCCATCAGTGCCCGTTTTTTAATTGTGATGCCTGTCATTATTGTTTTCCTCTCTTTCCGGCGTCATCATCGCGCCATCTTCATCATTTTCAGGATCAGATCCGGTATTCTCCCTGATTCCGTCCTCTGTTCTTTCAGCATTCCTGCCGGTTCTGTCCCTGCCGGGAAAGTCCGGAAGATTTTCTTCTTCCTTGTCTTCCTGCGCGGCAAGCAGCTGTTCCCGCAGTTCATCGCTGAGGTTCCCGTCCTGTATGGCGGTCAGCAGATCAAAAAGATCCCGGGCACCAAGCTTCATGCTGCGGATGCTCCGTACGATCTCCAGATCCTCTTCCTGTTTCCTTGCTTCCCGGATTTCCTTCAGAAAATCCTGAAGTTCAGCGATCCGGGCCATTGTCTTTTCCTCATCTTCAATCAGTTTTTTCAGTCTCCGGCTCGTTGCCCTCACCTCCTTATGGTAAACGCCCGAACTGCATGAAATGATTGTTCCAGTAGTCCGTGTGGATCGTTGTGTACTGCACCGGCTTGCCGCAGTGGATCATCATCCCGTCCCCGACATAAATACCGACATGGCTTGCGCCGACAGTGTCATAGGTTCGTTCAAAGAAGATGATGTCCCCGGGCTTTGCTTCCTCCGGTGAAACATAGGCGCAGACCTGCCGGATCCCTTCCGCGGTCAGCCTCCCGTAATCCCATCCGTTCCCGCAGTGGTTGATCACCCAGCTGACAAAGCCCGAACAGTCAAATCCGCCCGGTGCGTAGCCGCCCCAGACATATGGCGTACCCAGGTGCTTTTCCGCCTCCTCGATCATCCTGGCAAAACGCTCGTCGCTGAGTGCTTCCGGCGGGATGGTGTAGCCGTTTCCTCCGTAAGTCGGCAGGCTGTTCAGATCGAAGAGATAGTCCCTGTGTCCGAAGGTCCGGTTGTACAGGCTGTAGCGTACCTTTTCATCGTCCGTCATCCGGTTCCTAAGAACCGTATCCAGATTGTGGTTGGTAAGGGATACGCTGTAGCGGTTGACAGTCTGCGTTGTGGTGACTTCGATTTCCTGTGACCCGTTGTCATCGGCCAGATAAGCATCCCAGGTCTGGTGTCCGTGATTCTGCGCGGTTCCATGATCGTCATAGTAGACGTCAAACTGTACGCCATACCTGGCAAAGTTGCCGGTATCTTCGACCACGTATTCCACGCCGTTCATGACCACATGGGTTCCCATCGGCACAAACGGATTGGAGGCATCCACCGCAATGGTATGGGCCGCTGTGGGATACACGCCGCTGGCCGTCGGTCCGCCGGACCACTGGCCGCAGCAGATCGGGCAGTTGCAGTACCCGCTTGTGACTACCTGCCCCAGGGATTCCCCGACACGCACCTTTTTGGTCTCCGTCACCGTCACATTCCGTTCCCCGCTGGTCGTCAGACCGTACTGCTCCCGGAAAATCTCCTCCAGTTCATCCTTCACCTGGTCGTAGGTAAACTCCCCGTATTTCGTGGTGAAATAGGAGATGAGATGATAGGGGTTATGGGAGATCTCGTCGATCTGGTAGCGGAAATCGTCATATTCCGGATGGGCGGACCGCATAGCATTGATCTGCGCGTTCAGCCCCCGTTCCAGTTCCCGGTACCGGTTCTCCACGGCATAAATATCCTCATCCGTGGATGGATACGTCGTTCCGACCACGCTGCTGCCGGCTCCCTGCATGAGTGCCGTGCAGCTTGTCAGGCTGGCCGAGATCAGCAGGAAGAAGACACCCATAAGTCCCAGGATCATAAAGACCTTACTGTTCCGGACAAATGCCTCCTTCACGACCACAGCCGCTTTGGTCACCAGGTTCTGCTGCGTTTTGATCAGTGTTTCCACGGTCTTTTCTTCCTTTTTCGCCGCCGCGTACATCCTTCGCTGGCGCTGTTTCTGAAAGAACTTCTTGATCGTGATCTTCTTATCCGCCTCGATCTTTGCCGCTTTCGAGGTCCTGGTGCCTTCCTCTTTTGCAAAGAACAGACGATTGACGCCGGCTTCCTCTGCCTTCCGCCTCGTCGCCCTTGCTTTCCGGCTGGAACTTCGCACCCGCCTTGCGGAGAGTGTGCGCAGCGAATCCTCCGCTGCCATCTCTGTCCTGTGTGCTGCCTGTGCTCCGACGTTTTCGTCTTCCGCATCAGACAGCTTTGCGTGAGCGGCAAACCCGGCAGCCCCTGCAGCTTTTCCTGCTGCGCCGAAGGCTGCGTCCTTTATGGTCATCCGTGTTTTACGCCCGAATCCCATTCCGGATCCCTGCACCATTCCGTTCCCGTCATCAAAGGACAGCCTCGACCTGCCCCGGATCTTCCTCTGCTCCTGATTCAGCCGTTCCTTTTTCTGTTTCCCAAGGATCTCTTCCTTCGCATCCGTAAGATCCACAGCTTCCTCAGCTGTTTCTTTCAGGCGTGACTCCTTTTTCCTCTCACTGGCTGCGTAGTCGTACACCTGCTTCTTTGTCCGGGCATGCCGAACCTCCGCTGCGGACCGGGCCGCCTGTTTTGCCGTTCCAGAAGGATGTCCCCTGATCCGCTGCACCCGCTTCGACTGTGAAGAGACCAGATCTTCTGCAGGATCCTCCTCGGACATAGCGGCTTCCTCCGCATCCGGTTCCCTGTAAGACAGCTTGCCGGACCCATTCGGATCCGCTTTGCTTTCCGTTTCTGCAGCTTTATGAAAGAGACTGCTTCTTGCACGAAGCCGTTTCCGGCTTCCATCCGATGCTTCCTCTCCGATGCCTTTATCGTCAGTTCCGATCAGCCTTGCATCATCAACGCCTTCGGCCATCCTCCTTCCGCCCCCGGAGATCCTGCCCGTATCCGATCCACGTTCTTTCCGAAGGGCGGCTGCATATCTGGCATTTTTCAGGCGTGTGCCGGAAGAAGCGCCGTCACCCTTCAGTCCCTCATTTTCTGCGCCTTCAGCCTCCCCACCTGCTTTTTCCAAAGAAGAAGGAGTCTCCTGATACGAAGACCCCCTCTTTACAGCCATCCTCCTATTTTTCGTATTGCCGGATCCTTCCACCGGCTCATCTGCAGCCACCCGGGTTCCATCCGCCATACGGACTTCCCCGTTTAGCTCACCGGCTTCGTCCCTTCGGTTGAACCGGAGATGCTTTTCATCATCTGCCGCGGGAACGGAAGAGCGCCTTTCGGAATACTCCTCCATCGGGCGGTCTCCGATCCGTTCCCCCGTATCTGCTGCAACCCTTGCTTTTCTTGTCTTTCCGGTCCGGAGGTTTTCTTCCACCAGGCCGTCCCGGCTCATCTTCTGCACCGTCCGCTCTTTCGCCTTAAATTCCTTCCCGGCCATTAAAATCCTCCCTTCCGGGATTACCGGATCAGATTTCACATCTGCGGTATTTATCCCATTTTTCCATGATATCGCCGGCATCGCGGACACTCAGGTAAGTGACGCATCTGGCATTCTCCGGATCAACGCCTTCCTCGCTGACCATCTTCATCAGGTGGTCTGCTTCCAGAATCATCTCTGCCATGAAGTTCAGATCCCCCAGCATTTCCAGAAACACCTCTTCTCCGCAGCCGTCAGCAGGCGGCAGGGCCCGATCCTTCCCTTCCTGTTCTCTGATCTTCCCTGCAATTTCCTTGCTCTTTTCGATTACTTTCCTGCGCTTTTCGACAATATCCTCCCGGCATTTCTCTGTCCGGTCCTCTAAATCCCGGATCTCCATGGACAGCTGGTTTTCCGGAGTCAGCTCGATCACTCCCATCATGGGACGCATGCCGCCTTCTCCGTGGCCGCTGAAGATCTGCTCCAGAACGCATCCGATCATCTCCGCGATCTGTTCAGCTTCTTTATTGCCCATATGCTCTGTCCGGTTTTCTCCCGGGCAGCTTCTTTCCGGATCCTCCTTCAGGTTGACGAACGGGTTCTTCCTGAAATCATTCTTTGCGGATCTGTCCTTCTTTTTAGGTGCCGGTCTCTTTGTGCCTGCTGCGTGGGTTTTCTTATTCATTCTCATTTTTCATTTCCTTTCCGGCGGTATGATCGCCGCCATCATCAAAGTCTTCTCATCCGTTCTCCTGCACAGCCACCACGACCATCCGGCCGTTTTTGTGGCTGTATTCACAGGTCGATAACGTAAGAAGCCGCTGCTTATATACAGCGGTCTTCTCCATCTCATACAGGGATCTCTCCCTGCACTCCTTTATGAAGTTGTCGTATTCCTGCCTGCTTTCTGCCTTTGTAAAGCCATAGAACAGGAAGTCATTTCCCGTATAAACCGGAACGGCAAACGCCGCGATCACCCGGTAGTATTCCGCACCGTGCAGTGTCTGCAGCTCGATCCGGTCATGCGTCTTCCCGAAATCCGGATTCTTATACTTATCCAGATCCGCGAACATGGAACCGTTGTTCATATGGTGCCCGTACATGATCAGGTTGTCACTTTCCTCCGGATCACAGTAATCAGAAAGATAAATGCTTCCGGCATAAGCGTACTCCCCATAGAAATCTTTCTTCAGGTAGTAATCCTTCTCCTGCGGATGGTACATGACCGGATAATCGATCTGCGTATCCGGGATCCGTATCCAGTAGATACAGTCCGGGTTTTCTTCGTGAAGAGCAAGCAGGCCCTCATCGATCACAATCATTTCTTCTGTTTCGGCCGTATCTTCCGAAGAATCCCCTTCGCCGCCGTCACCTTCCGGTTCGGGCTGCGGCTTTTCCTGCTCGTGGATCTGTTTCAAATGTTCATGCATATCGTGTTCTTTCCGGTAATCCCCGAACATCCCCATCAGCGAATAAATCGCAATGGAAATCAGGATTACCGATATGATCAGCAGGATTCCCTGCAGCCATCTCCTCATAATCCATCGTCCTCCCGACTGCAGTCATCGCAGTTCTCAGTCTTCATCATCGTCGTCATCCGGCAGGATATAACGCCTGTCCGGGTTCTCCTCATCCAGAGGCTCCTCCGGCAGATCTGCATCCAGCCAGTAGTCCTCATCCTCCAGTTCACCCGGAGTCCAGACAAACGGCTTTCTCGGTCGGCGGGACCGGACAGCCTCCGGTTTCTTTTCCGGCAGAGCCGGTATCGATCCGGAAGGAGTATTTTCAATCCGAGTGGCCGGTCTTACCTCAGTCCTTTCAGCTGACGTCTTTGCAGGGACGGATGCCGTCTCCGGTTTTGAAACCTTCGGAATCACTTCTTCAAAATCGTCATCCTCCTGCAAGGCACCGCTTTCGTCAGATTCCGGTCTCCAGGATTCCGTGCGCCGCTGAAATGCCCGGATCGCTTCTTCCTCCTGTGCTGCCCTGGCCTCCGCTTTTTCTTCCTCTTCCTTACGTTTCTGCACCTCTTCCGGTTTGGTGGTCATATAGGCATAGAGCTTCAGGTTCTTATCGAACCGGTCCTTGAACGGAATGATGATGTTTCCGTAGAAGAGAAGCCCCTCACCCTCGCCGCTGTTGGTTACGTAGGAGAGCTGGTAAGGCGAGATATTCAGCTGCTTCGCCAGGATCTGCCGGTCGCCGGAAGCCTGGTTCAGCATGTATATGAAGTCTGAATTCTCAAAGATATTCTCGATCTCCCGGGAGGCCAGCAGGTCTTTAATATTCTGCGTGATGCCGGTCGGGATGCCGCCCCACTTACGGAACCTCTTCCAGATCTCCACGGAGTAGGCCGCTGTCTGTTCCTCCTTCAGAAGAAGGTGGAATTCATCGACGTAGTAGCGGGTGGATTTGTGGGCGAACCGGTTTAGTGTAACCCGGTTCCACACCTGATCCTGTACAATCAGCATCCCCAGTTTCTTCAGCTGTTTTCCAAGATCCTTGATGTCAAAGCAGACGATCCGGTTGTCCAGCTGCACATTCGTGCGGTGGTTGAACACCTTCAATGATCCATTGACGTAGATCTCAAGTGCCGTCGCGATCCGCTGTGCCTGCACCTCTGACTGTGCCCGGAGTGTCGCGTACAGATCTCCCAGAACCGGCATGTTTTCCGGTATCGGATTCTCAAAATACTTCTGGTACACGATCGGCAGACACCGGTCGATCACGGACTTTTCTTCTGCCTCAATCCCGTTCCGGCTGCCCATGATGAGTTCGCACAGGGAGAGGATGAAGTCGGATTTGAATCCCAGCGGATTATCGTCATCCGAGTAGTCCAGGTTGATGTCCATCGGGTTGATATAGTCATGGCTCGTCGGCGCGATATGGATTACCTGTCCGCCCAGCGCATGGACCAGCGGATAATATTCACCCTCCGGATCACAGATGATCACGTCATCCTTCGTTACGAAGAACACGTTGCAGATCTCGCGCTTGGCGGAGAAGGATTTACCGGAACCCGGCGTACCCAGGATCAGGCCGTTGGGGTTCTTCAGCTTCTTCCGGTCCACCATGATCATGTTGTTGGAAAGGGCATTAAGCCCGTAATAGAGGGACTCGCCTTCCATGAACAGTTCCTGCGTCGTAAACGGCACAAAGATTGCCGTCGATGTCGTGGTGAGCGCCCGCTTAATCGGCACCTGGTTAAGGCCGAGCGGCACGCTGCTCATGAGACCCGGTTCCTGCTGATAATCCAGCCGGCGGAGCACGCAGTTGTATTTCTGCGCAATACCTGAGGTCTGGAAGATCACGTTGTCCAGCTCCTGCCTGCTTTTCGCCGTGTTCAGGAACAGGACCGTGACCAGGAACATCCTCTCGTTTCTTGACTGAAGATCCTCCAGAAGGCGCTTTGCCTCGTTGCCGTAGGTCATCAGGTCCGACGGGATAATATCCATGTCGTACCCGGACCGAACTGCCTTCTTCTGTTCCTCGATCTTCATCCGGTTGATGTCCGTCACCTTGCTCTTTACCAGTTTGATCGCCTTCATCTGGTCGATGGACTGGACGTGCAGGTTGACGACCAGGTTCTTATCCATGTCCAGGAACTCCGCCAGCATCTTGTCGGTCAGTTCCGGCGCCAGGATCTGCAGGTAGCTCACCGCTCCCAGTGTCTCGCCCATCCTGAAGTACCGCCCCTGCTTGAACTCAAAGCTCGTCGGAGCCACAAAGTCCTTCGTGGTCAGCCCCGTCTTTAAGAGCTGGTCATACTGGAAAGAGAACGGCACAGCCTGTTCCGGATTAAAAGTCTCGTACAGGATCTGCAGCCTCTCCACACCGTTTAAAGGATATGCCCTTACGCCCAGCACCTTGAAGTTATTCAGGATGTCGGCCTCTATCCGCTCCAGCTTCGGCCTGGCCTCCAGGATGTTGTCGGCTTCAATTGCGAAGGTGATATACTTCGTCCGCATCAGGCCGTTGTTTCCTTTGGAGAGCTGGTCTTTCAGCATCTGGGCATACTCCATGCGGACATCGTCGAAATCGTCATCCTGCGGTTCGATCCGGATCACCTTCTCGAATTCCGTCAGGTTGGTCTTGTGGTTGATAAAAGACAGCTGGAAATAAATCGTGCTGTCAAAATAGTTGAGGAAATCGCACCAGTTCTCAAAGATGGCGCTCTTATCCTCGTTCTGTGCCAGCTGGTAGTTGATGTCATAGAAACGGATGGTCTTGGAGTACAGCTTATCCTGTACCCTGCAGATCCCGTCCCTTCCCATCTCGCGGTAGGGAATGGATTTCTGGGCGGAGAGCCGCTTCTCCTTTGCCTTCCTTTTGGATGCGGAGGTCTGCTTCCCGGATTTCTTTCCGGCGTGTTTCCCGGCACCCTTTCCGTTTTTCCCGGCCGGCTTTCCTGCCGGAGGCGCCGCGGCGGGAGAGTATTTCACATCGGTTTCTGGGACATATCCCCCGCGGCCTTTTTTCGCAAGCTTTGCTTCCCTTTTGGCCCGTTTCCTTGCTTCCTTTTCCTCCCACTTGAACATCTTTGCATCCTGTTTTGCCTGGATCCTGGCCTGTTTTGCCGCCTCCTTTTCGGCTGCCGCCCGGCGTTTTTCCTCCATGGCCATCTGCTTCCTGCGGATATCCTCCGCCTGCCTGGCCAGTTTTTTCTGCTGTTTCTTTTCTCTGCGGGTCAGCGGACGTTCATATGCATCCGGCATATCATAATCCGCATAGTAATCATCCCTGTCTCGCACGGTTTCTCCCTCCTCTCTGCGCGGCCGCGTAAATTCCGGCCTGGGCATTTCTGCGCTCCAGTTCGGCACTGCCTGCCGCTCCTTCGGAGAACGGCCTTCTCTCATTCATGTTTCTCCCGAGGTTCTTTCCTCCGGATGCGGTTTTCTTCTTCCGGCTGCCGGACATTTTCTTCTTCCTCCGTTTCTTTCCGGAAGCGGCTGCCGCGGGCTTTGCCTCCGGTCTTTCATACAGGTTTTCCGTTTCATACAGGCGAAGATGCGGACGCCGGAATTTCACGGTGATCATGTTCATCAGAACCTTCTCCAGGGGCATCCCGTCCCGCTCGTACATGGCGAACAGGAATGCCGGCACCATCAGGACAACCATTCCCATCACCGCATTGCTGTTCCCGATCAGGTCTCTGGTCAGGAAATAGAACGGAAGTCCGACGGCCGCGGCTGCGGCGAAGCAGATGATCTGCCGCTTCGTCAGGTTGAATGCCACCTTGTTTTTTACTTTGGTCAAGTCCTTCGGGACACTGACATATGCCATTCTGCTTCCCCCCTTTAGTGTGCATTGAATATCTGTTTACTCAGGCTTCCGGTCTTGAAGAGCGTGTAGCAGAGCAGGACCGTATAGGCCGCTATGCCGAACAGCGCCGCGTGCATGTTGGCGGAGATCCGGATCGAAGCGACCAGGACGCCGTAAATTCCGACGCATACCATCATCAGGAATGCCTGGAATGCCAGGGCAAACAGCCCCCGCAAATAATTTGTACCGATCTGTCCCCATTCCCGGTTGGTCATGGTCGCGAACGGTATCGGTGCAACCGAAGTGTACAAATAGATCTCTATCATTCGTCCGTAACAGGCGATCGTGATCACCACGGACATGATCTTCATTCCGAAGCTGACGAGCAGGGTTTCCAGGGCAAGCACCACCAGTTCCCCGATCTCCATGTCCTCCATCGCCGTCTCCATGGAAGCAATCAGTTCCGTCACATCAATGGCGGCGTCCTGCGTGATGACGCCGGCTGCGGAATTCACCACATGCTGGCCCACATCAAACACCGCCATCGTGATATTGAAAGTATTGCTTACCAGGTAAACGGCGATCATCATCTTGAAAAAGTACTTGAAGAACATCCATGTATCGATGTCATGCATGTTGTTCTTTTCCGTCAGCATGGAGATCAGTTCATAACACAGAACGAAGGTGATGATCATGCCTGCGATCGGCAGGATGACTGTACTCGACAGGTTCTGTATCATGCTGAAGATGCTGCCGTTCCATCCCTGCGGGGTCTGCCCAACCTGCGTCGCGATCTCGCCCGTTTTCTCATTCACATCGGTGAACATGGTCTGCAGGTTGGACGTCACCATGGTTGTCAGAAGAGTCCGCATCCATTCTTCGATCGCTTCGAATATCGCATCG
>JAFWOB010000036.1 GCA_017510065.1 Parasporobacterium sp. | reverse complement strand
TCGCTTTAAGTTCGGTGTTTTATTTTATTCTGAGGCTTTATTCTTTTTCTGTTCGTCCTTGATACGGTAGTAATCTTCCAGATCCACATCGATCTTTACTCTCGCATCTGGTTTTCGGTTGCTCAAGAGGCACACAGTCTCGACGTGCATCGTATGCGGGAACATATCTACCGGACGAACCTTCTTCAATTCATAGCAGGAGTCCTGTTCTGCCGCCGACGCACAGAGGATCTTCACATCTCTGGCCAGCGTAGCGGGATCACAGCTGACATAAACGATCTTTTCCGGACCTGTGCAGCGGATCGCCTCCAGCAGTTCGGGATCGCATCCTTTCCGCGGCGGATCCAGAACGACAACGTCCGGTTTTTCCTGCTGCTGCCCTACATAAAGCGGGAACAGTTCTTCTGATCTGCCGCAGTAGAAACGGACGTTTTGGATGTGATTGCGCTGCGCATTTTCCCGGGCGTCCCGGATCGCCTCCGGAACGATCTCCACGCCATGGACGAAAGCTGCCTTTCTTGCCAGGTACAGAGAGATCGTTCCCGTTCCGCAGTAAAGGTCCCACACCGTTTCCCGGCCTGTGAGTCCGGCAAATTCCAGCGCTGTCCCATACAACCTGGCGGTCTGCACCGTGTTGGTCTGGAAAAATGACAACGGACCGATGCGGAATGTCAGGGGTTCAAGACCATCCCGGATCCCTGTGATCTGCTCTTCTATATAAGGCTCTCCGTACAGGCAGCGAACGTCCCTGCCCAGGATCACATTGGTCTTTTCTTTATTGATGTTCAGGCAAATGCTCCGGATCTCCCACGGCTTCGGAAGCGGGATCCTGGTCAGATGATCTGTCAGTTCCTTTTCCAGATCAGAGGACTTTGCCGTGGTCTTGCGAAAGCTGCCCTTTTCCTCCTCCAGCCGATCCCCGTTGATCACCAGGCACACCATGATCTGCCCGGTGTGAAACCCATTCCGGATCAGCACATGCCGGATGAGTCCTTCCCCCGTTTCTTCCTTATAGGCTGAGATCCTGTGTTCTTCCAGAAATGTACGGACGCCTTCCAGGATCATCCGGTTCACCTCCGGCGACACCGGGCAGTCTGCCGCGGCAATGATATAATGCGTCCGCCCGGCGTAAAATCCGGTCACGATATGACCTTCCCTGTCCCATCCCACCGGGAACTGCATTTTATTCCGGAAATGAAGGGGCTGAAACACATGTGTGCCGGCCTCCGGCTCCCCGGAAATGTCGTTCGCAGGCTCCTCGTCCATCCCGATGATCGGCTCAAACTGCACCACGGAAGCAAGGTCTTTTATGCCGCCGATCCGCTCCAGGTCATTACGCACTTTATTTTCCTTGAACCGAAGCTGCGCCTCGTAAGACAGCTGCATGACCTGGCAGCCTCCGCATCGCTCCGCCAGAGGGCACGCCGGCCGGACCCTGTCTGGAGACGCCTTCAGCACTTCCAGCACCTTCGCATAGCCATAACCTTTTTTCACCGCAGTCACAACTGCCAGCACTTCGTCCCCGATCACGGCATTTTTAACGAAAAAAGTCATTTCGTTTTTGCCGATGCCTTCCCCGTTCACTCCCATGTCCGTGATCGTCAGTCTGATCCTGTCATTTTTCTTCCACATAGCACTCCATATCTTTTATGTATACTCGTGGCCTCTATCTGAGGTACATTTTCCTCATGCCATCTTCTCTTATTTCGCAATTTGCTTAAATCCTTGATTTAAGAATAGTTGACTATTCGCAAACTGAAGATTTTATCGAAAAACGGATAGTTTTCAGCTAAAATCTATCCGTTTTTCAAATGATTCTCCCAAACAAGAATAGTCGACTATTCTTAAAATACGATTTTACATAAATCGCGGAAAATGCCTCCACATAAGCTCTCACAAATCAGTCTTCCGCCTTATCCACCTTCAGTTCCCGGTAAATGTCGCGCTTGCTGACGCCCCGGTCGCCGGCGGCCGCCTTCATGGCTTCCTTTTCGTCCATCCCCTGCCGCATATAAAGATCCACATGCTCCCGGATACTCATGTCCTGCCATCTGGCAGTTTCCCGCGCCTGCGCCTCTTCCGGCTCCAGACCTTTCAGGATGACCACCATTTCTCCCTTCGGCGGATTCTGCTCAAAATACGCAAGGGCTTCCGGGATCGTAAAGGGCAGGACTTCTTCGTATTTCTTAGTCAGCTCCCGGCAGATCCTGAGTTCCCGGTCGCCGAGGACCGCCTGCAGTTCCTCCAGCGTTTTTTTGATCCGATGGGGAGCCTCGTAAAGCACGATGGTCCTGGTCTCCTGCTCCAGGCGGCCGAGAGCCGCCTTCCGCTCCTTTTTATCCATGGGGAGAAATCCCTCGAATACGAACCGGCGGCTGGAAAGGCCCGACATGGACAGCGCCGTGACCACCGCACTGGGGCCCGGCAGGGATGTTACCTCGATCCCCGCCTGAAGCGCCTGTTTGACCAGCTCCTCTCCGGGGTCGGAGATCCCCGGGGTTCCCGCATCCGTGATCACCGCCACGTTCAGTCCCTGCTGCATCTGAAGCACCAGCTCCGCAGCCTTTTCGTATTTGTTATGTTCATGATAGCTGGTGGTCCTGGTCCGGATCTCATAATGATCCAGCAGGATCTTCGAATGCCTGGTGTCTTCGCAGGCGATCAGGTCCACGTCCTTCAGACACTGGACCGCCCGGAAGGTGATATCCTCCAGGTTGCCGATCGGCGTTGCGACCAGATATAGTGTTCCTGTTTTCTTTTCCATTTCTATGATCCTCTTAACAGCTGCGAACTGATGTCTTCGGTCAAAATGCGGGCTCTGAAAAATGTGGGCCCTGAAAATGGCATTTTCTAAAAAATCATCTGAAAATCAGGCTCTTTTTTAGAAAAATTTCGGTTTTCTGAAAAATGGCCTTCTTTTTGCCTGTTTTTTTAGAAAACAGCGGGTGTTGCCTTTGTTTTCCATGACTTTTCTAAAATAAGCCCCGATTTTTGCCTTGATTTTTAGAAATCATGTTTTTTTCTAATACAAGGCCAAAATAAGACCCTTGTTTTTAGAAATGTCCCGGCGACGGGCGCCTTCAAATATCCGGGAGGCGCCTTCAAATATCCGGGCAGCGCAATAATGCCCCGGGAGCGGCGCCCGCTAATACCCAAATTAATAATAATAGATCTCCAGGATCTCGTCCGTGTAAACATTCCGATCCTTATAGATGATCAGCGGCTTTTCCACCTTCAGGAAGGTTCCGCCGCCCCGGGCAGCTTCGATCAGGACCATAGTGGCGTCCGCGTCCGCGAAGGAATGGACCATCCGGAGACGTTTGGGCTCCAGTCTGCATTTTCGTAAGATCTCCATCAGCTCGGCCAGACGCTCCGGCCGGTGTACCAGATAAAATCTTCCGCCGGGCACCAGAAGGTCGGCTGCCTGCGCCGCGACATCTTCGAACGTGCACAGCACTTCATGCCGGGAAATGGCCTTGGAACTTTCCGGGTTGGCGATACCGCCGCCCTGCTTCATGTACGGCGGATTGGAGGTGACCACCTCGAACCGGCCCCGCCCCAAAAGAGCCGCTGCTTCCTTGATGTCTCCCTCCAGGATCCGGATCTCTTCTTCCAGGCCGTTGAGGCGGACGGAGCGGACTGCCATTTCCTGCATATCCGGCTGGATCTCCAGCCCGACGATCTGTTTTCCCGATGGGATCTTCTCCTTTCCCACCAGCCTTCCGTGAAGAAGCAGCGGAATGATCCCCGTTCCGGTGCCCAGGTCCGCGATCCGGTCCCATTCCCGGTTTTGCTCCGCTTCCCGGACAAATCCGCATAAAAGTACCGCATCCATTCCAAAGCAGAACTTTCTGCTGTTTTGGATGATGCGGTATCCGTTCCGTTCCAGGTCATCGATTCTTTCGTTTTCCTTTAAGATCACGTCCATATCATTCCTGTTCCAGAGCTTTCAGTGCCTTCATTTCCTCCTCTGACATCCTGTCCGCCTGGTCCTGATTGC
>JAFWOB010000035.1 GCA_017510065.1 Parasporobacterium sp. | reverse complement strand
GTATCAGGTCAATAACCCGCTTCTACCCGGTCGCCTCAGAATCGGGTAAAGTGTGAAAAGTGGAAAAAGTTGTACCACTTTTCACACTTTACACAGGGAGGTTAAAGATGAATATCGCCAAAGAAGCAACCAGACAGTTCCGGATCCAGCAGTGGGCGAAGATTATTCAAGATAAGAATCAAAGCGGACTGACAGTAAAGGAGTACTGCGAGAAAAACAATCTGACCAGAGATACCTATTTTTATTGGGCAAAGATCGTTAAGGAAGATGCGCTAAGAAGTCTGCCTGTGCAGAGGTTTGTTGAACTTCCTTCAGCACCCGTTCCTGCATCCGTTACGCCGGACCCCGCCGCGGTCCCTTCTGAACTAAGGATCCAGATCAGGGACGTCTCTGTTATTGTAACAGATTCGACTTCTCCGGCTCTCCTTTCCAGGACTCTTGGGGTGATCAGAAATGCTTTATGATGCCACCGGGTTCCAGCATATCTATCTTTGTACCGGCTATACGGATCTGCGGAAAGGTGTCCAGGGGCTGGCCGCACTGGTCAAAGGGAACTTCAGGCTGGACCCCACAGAGGAAGGCAGTATCTTCCTGTTCTGCGGGCGGAGGGTGGACCGGATCAAAGCCCTCATTTACGAACCGGATGGCTGGCTGTTATGTTACAAACGGCTGACTGCAGGGTCGTTCCAGTGGCCGCGGAGCCCGCAGGAAGTCATGGATCTGACGCAGGAACAGTATCAGCTGCTGATGCAGGGGTTCTCATTAAAGAAAAAAATCCATATCAAAGATGTAAAGCCGGTTCTTTATTGAGCCGGTTTTCCACAGCATTTATCCCAGGAAAACGATTCTGCACAAAATGCGCGAAACGTCCACAAAATGCCTGTTTGCAGGGATTTTTCATGCCATAAGTGGTAAAATACAGGCATGAAAAAACAATCTCTTTCCGAAGAACAACTGCAGACCCTTCCCAGGGAAACCCTGGTACTCCTGCTGGTCCAGCAGGCCGAAAGCTTCCGGCTCTTGTCAGACCAGTCTGCTGCGATCCAGAAGCAGAATGAGGCCCTGATCAAACAGGTGGAAGACTTAAAAGAACAGCTTTCAATCATGAACAACCGGCTGTTCGGGCGGAAGAGCGAAAAAGTACAGGACATTCCCGGCCAGCTGTCTTTGGATATCGAGGATTCCTCACAGGCATTCAATGAAACGGAAGCCCTGGTGGAGGAAGGATTTGCGGATGAGCCGGAAGTGGAAACCGTTGTCATACGCAGGCGTGCCCCGCGGCCGAAAGGGAAACGGGAACTGGATCTGAAAGAGGTTCCGACAGAGCGGGAAGATCATTATCTGACAGAAGAGGAACTGCAGGAGAAGTTCCCCCACGGCTGGAAACAGCTGGAGGATGAAGTGTACAAAGAACTGATCCGCATTCCGGAAACCTTTAAGGTCATGGAGCATCATATCGGGGTCTACGCAGGCAAAGGGGCGGAAGATACGGTGATCAGGGGAAAGACCCCGGGGAGACTCCTGAACCACAGCATCCTGACACCATCTCTTGCAGCATCCGTATATACGGCAAAGTTCGTGAACGCTTTGCCGTATAACCGGGTCTCGGAATGGTATGCCATCAACGGGATTACCCTCTCCCGCCAGGTGATGGCCGGATGGATGATCCGGATCTATGAGTATTACCTGGAACAGGTACATAAAAGGATGAAGGCGGAACTGTTCCTCTCCCATATCATCCATTGTGATGAGACTCCATTTAAGATGACAGGGGAAAAAGAGGAAGGCGATCCTAAGAGCAGGGACTATATGTGGGTCTATCATGCGCCGGGCAGGAACCGGGGCCATCCGGTCTACTTATACGAGTATGACAACGGATCCCGTGCGGCTGCAGTCCCGGATGCTTTCCTGAAAGGCTACCAGGGCGTATTAGTGACCGATGGATATGAAAGCTATCATACACTGGCCAAAAGAAGACCCGCGGACCTGAAAGTCGCCGGATGCTGGGTCCATACAAAACGAAAAGTACACGAGATCGTTCAGGCTGCAGGAAGATCAAAGACGATGACTCCGGGGCAGAAGATTGCGCAGGAGGCAGAGAAACGGATCCAGGCGATCATCCATACAGATAAAATGTTTAAAGATGCTTCCAATGAAGAGCGGCTTGCACATCGTCAGCAATCCGTGAAGCCGCTTGTGGATGCGTATTTTTTCTGGGTGAAGGAAGTGCTGGGGCGTCCTGATCTGGACAGCAGTTCCGCATTAAAAAGAGCGCTGAACTATTCTGTCAATCAGGAACCATATCTTCGGGTATTTCTCGAAGATCCTGAAATCCCAATGCATAACAATGATGCGGAACAGTCCATCCGGAAGTTCTGCGTCGGAAAACACAGCTGGCATATCATTGAATCAAAACGTGGTGCGAAAGCCAGTGCCATGATGTATTCACTGGCAGAGACATCCCGTGCAAACGGATTAAATCCGTATAAATATTTTGAGTATCTCATGGAACAGCTGAAAGAATATCCAAGGAACAATGTTCCGGAAGATGTCCTGGAAGAACTGATGCCATGGTCAGGATCACTTCCCCCAGAGTGCAGAAAACAAAACCAGAAAAGCTGATCGATGCCGCCCTGATGGGCGGCACCTTAAATGCGCGGGCGAGTTATTTACCTGAAACATTTAAGTATAGTTTGCAAAAAGTAAGGAGGTATGTGCGTTTTAAAAACTACACATACCTCCCAATCTATTGCAGCTGTCTATGCACCGGCTCAATATTTCCCGTATTTCTCCAGGGTGTCCCGCCATGCATGCATGTTTTCCACCGGGACTTCATCCAGGGCGATGGAGTTGCTCATGAAATAGCCGCCGCCCGGTGCCAGGATATCGAGAGCCTGCCGGGTGACCCGCTCCACGTCTGCCGGAGTTCCGTGCATCAGGGTCTGGGTGTCCACGCCGCCGCCGATGGCAGCATAGGAACCTACGATCCGCTTGGCTTCTTTCCAGTCCACATTTTCAAAATTATAAAGTACTTTTCCCTTCGGGACATCGGTAATGCAGTCCAGGCGGGTGTTGTATTTGCCTTCGCAGAACACGATCGGGGTCAGACCGGCCGCAACGGCGGCTTCGATCGTGCGCTTCAGGGTCGGCCAGTAGTGTTTCTCATAGTTTTCCAGAGACATGAAATTGTCGACGCCGCAGTGAAGCGGAAGGAAGAGATCTTCGCAGTGGGACATTTTGGCTGTGGCAATGGCGGCCGGGATAGAGATGTCGCCCCATTTCTGCAGGGCTTCATCTACGCAGTCCGGGTCCGTGATCAGATCCATGCACAGCTCCATCAAGCCACGGACATTGTCGGCAAAATCATCAAACGGGATACAGGCCGGTGCTCCGCCGTATACCGGATACCCGTTCTGGATGACGCTCATGGTCAGCTCAATGCCGCCCTGCATGTATTCCGCCACTTCCGAGCCGACCCGGCACAGGGCTTTCAGAGATTCCTGGACAGCGGGGTTGGCAAACTGCATATAGCTTAAGATGGCGTGTCCGCACATGGCATAGGGGTTGATGAACTGCAGCCCTGATAAAGCGCCGAATTTATAAGGAAGAACCTTGTGGAGGATAAACATGGAGGGATCACGGAAATATTCTTCCCAGTCATCTTCGGTGAGATAGGATTTGTCCACGTACTGGTAAGGCGTATTTTCCGGAAGATTAAAATAAGCTCCCGGCCAGCGAGCCTGCTTGTGATCGATGGTTTCCATGGGCTTGATCGGGAAGGGAACCGGATTCCAGACCCAGTCAGGGTCATAGTCTTCACAGAATCTGCGCAGCGGCTCGATCAGGGACCTGGCGTCTGTCATGGATTCCTGTACGGTTACGCCATAATGGAGCGCATAAAAATTATTCATTGACGGCATGAAGGGAACTCTGTCCGGTTCGTGCAGAGACAATGCGGTCTTGTTACGGATGCTCCTGACGGCGATGGGAGGCAGAGCGTTTTCTGCCGGAGTAGTGGTCTGTGCATAATTCTGATCCATATTATCCTCCTGTTCGTGAAAAATACGATTTGCACAAAGTATAATGCCGTGTTAAACAGTTTGAAATATGCCATTTGTTTAAATAGAGCAAAATGCGATGCCATCAACTTGTGCAAAGTGTTTAAATGAAGTAAGATATCCCGGAAAGACTGCGAGAAAGGGGACAGAGAGCCATGCAGCTGAGTATGTGGATCGTTTATGACTGGCTGAAAAAGTACCATCCGAAAGCTCATATCCGGGAAGGGCAGCAGATCATCAGCGGAGTAAGATTCCTGGCGGAAGATGTGGAACTGAACCAGGCGTATCTGTATATCGGCCATGGCTGGCAGTATATCGATCAGTGGGATGATCATGTGATCTGTGTCAACGGATCTGATCTGATCGTGCTGAATCTGCAGGACATCTATGTAGTCTTCAATGAGATCCAGCAAATGCTGGAATACTATAACAACTGGGAGACCGATCTGATGCAGATGCTGAACAGCGAGAAGGACCTGGAAGCCTTCCTGTCCTGCGCGGTGCCGGTCATACAGACCGGACTGGCGGTATCGGATATGAGCCGGAAGGTGCTCTGCCATGTGGGATACGAAGGCCGGCAGGAAAAGCTCCAGCTTGAGAAGGGCTATCTGAAACTGGAGGAAATGCAGCAGATCAACCGGCAGCATCAGGAGAATCGCAGCAATCACAGGCCATTTCTTGTGCAGTCTTCGGAAGACAGGGATATTGTCTTTAATCTGTTCTCCCGGTCGGACCGGCAGGCAGGCTGTCTGGTCTCTCTTTCCGGAGGAGAGGGAGAACAGGTGCATTCCCGCATGCAGCTGATGGATGTTTTCGGACGGCTGCTGAACCTATGGCTTCTGCTTCATGAGGAAGTCCTTTCGGAGCTGACGATCTTCCGGGACATCCTGGAAATGAAAGAGACGGATCCGCAGATCATTGCCCTGCGGATGCAGGGAATGGGCTGGAATGAAGATCCGCAGATGCAGCTGTTCCTGATATGCCCCTGCGGGGAGGTTTCCCTGGGGGTTCCTTTTGTTATCCGGTTTCTGGAAGAGCAGTTCCGGGGAGTCTATTCCTTTCAATACAGGGAACAGTATCTGCTGATCGCAAATTACAGGATCACGGATCGGGCTGCGTTTCAGGAAGAACTGATCCGTCTGATGGAAAAGCAGTCCGCCTACTGCGGCTGCAGCCACATCTTTACAGATCTGGATCACTTGAATCAGAATTATCTGCAGGCTTATTTTGCGGCAGAATATGGTCAGCAAGAGGCAGGCTGTCTGAACCGCTGTGAAGATTATGCGCTGGAATACATGAAAGACAGATTCCGGAAAGCCGTTGATGCGGATCTTGCTTCGCCGGCTCTTGCAAAACTCCGGAAATATGATATAGATAACGGGACAGAGTATTACAGAACTCTTTTTACCTATCTTCTGTGCGAGCGGAACCAGACGCTGACTGCCGAAAGACTGTTCCTGCACAGAAATACCCTGATCTACCGGGTCAACCGGATAGAAGAAATCATAGGTACAGATCTGAAAGAGGAACGAGAACGTCTGTATCTGCTGCTGTCCTATCTGGCACAGAATGATATTTGAAAGCGGGAGAATAACTGACATGAGGGAAATCAATGTCACAACCACAGACCATACACAGCAAAGAGCAGCCTTTTGCATTATTGCCATTGTCTATGTAATCGCGGGAGCGATCGGGCTGATCATTTATCAGTCGCTTCCCTATGTATTCTGGCTGCGGCTTCTGATCAGCGATGTACTTGCAACGGTGGTCGTTTTTGTGTTCAGTTGCATTTTCCGTAATGCTTCGGTGTATGATCCCTACTGGAGCGTACAGCCGCCGGTCATTCTGACATTGTATGCGATCGGTACCAAGCTGACTTTGGTCCGGCTGCTGCTGGTGATCGCTGTCTGGTACTGGGGGATCCGCCTGACAGGCAACTGGGCGTCTGTCTTTTACGGACTGCGTCATCAGGACTGGCGTTATACCATGCTGAAGCAAAAAACGGGAAAGCTGTATCCGGTGGTAAACCTTCTGGGAATCCATTTATTTCCGACATTGGTTGTCTACGCCTGTATCCTGCCGGCAGTATTTGCGATGCAGTATGACGCTGAGGCAAATGCAGGAACAGTGATCGGATTCCTGATCTGTGTAGGAGCCGCAACGCTGCAGCTGATCGCGGACCGGCAGATGCACCGGTTCCAGAGGAGCAAACAGGGAGGCCTGATCAGCACAGGATTATGGAAATACTCCCGCCATCCCAATTATCTGGGAGAGATCCTGATGTGGTGGGGAATCGCCCTGTCCGTTGTCTGCGTGCTTCCGCAGTACTGGTATCTGTGCGCCGGTGCATTGATCAATACCCTGATGTTTCTGTTTGTCAGCATTCCCATGGCAGAAGGCAGGCAATCGAAGAAAGCGGGATACGAGCAGTACCGGAGCAGGACCCGGATGCTGTTCCCGGTAAGAAAGCCGTTGTTGACAAAGAAATAAGAGTTTAGTAAAATACCAAATGCGTCACTTTTCGTGATGCGTACAATTGAACAGAAGTCTTTCAGACTTTGGACAATGAGGAGAAGTACTCAAGTGGCCGAAGAGGCGCCCCTGCTAAGGGTGTAGGTCGTTAACGCGGCGCGAGGGTTCAAATCCCTCCTTCTCCGCTC
>JAFWOB010000208.1 GCA_017510065.1 Parasporobacterium sp. | reverse complement strand
GCGGAGAATGCTATATAATGGTCTGCAAAGTATTTCGAATCCGAATCGACAAAGGAGAGGGAACATGGCATACGCAGACATCGTTTTTAAGGAAATGTGCCGCGACATTCTGGAGAACGGCTACGATACAAAAGGGGAAAAAGTCCGCCCCGTCTGGACCGACACCGGGGAAAAAGCTTATACGATCAAGCGCTTCGGAGTCGTCAACCGTTACGACCTGAAGAAGGAATTTCCGGCGCTGACATTAAGAAAGACCGGCATCAAGAGCGCTACCGACGAGCTGCTGTGGATCTGGCAGAAAAAATCCAACAACATCAAGGATCTTTCCAGCCACGTCTGGGACGAATGGGCCGATGAAAATGGTTCCATCGGAAGCGCCTACGGCTACCAGATCGGCAAAAAATACATCCACCACACCCTGCCAGAAGGCGGCGAGGACCTGTCCTCCTACCCGAGCGCCGAGATCGTGGAGAAGGATGGAAAACAGCGGGTCATGCTGGACCAGGTGGACGGCGTGATCTACGATCTCAAAAATAACCCCTACAGCCGCCGGATCATGACCAACATCTACAATTTCCAGGATCTGTGCGACATGCATTTGTACCCCTGCGCCTACTCCATGACATTCAATGTCACGAAAAATGACGAGACCGGCAAAATGGTCCTGAACGGCATCCTGAACCAGCGTTCCCAGGACGTGCTGGCCGCCAACAACTGGAATGTCTGCCAGTATTCCGTGCTCCTGCACATGCTGGCCCAGGTGTGCGACATGGAGATCGGCGAGTTCGTGCATGTGATCGCCGACTGCCATATTTACGACCGGCACGTGGACGCCATCAAAGAACTCATTTCCCGGGAGCCCTTCGACGCGCCGAAGTTCTGGCTCAACCCAAAGGTCAAGGATTTCTACCAGTTTACCAAGGATGATGTCCGGCTGGACGACTACCAGACCGGCCCGCAGATCACCGGCATCCCGATCGCGGTGTAAGCGTCTGTGCGGGGTAGTTGGCGCGGGCTCCGCGTGTTGGAGTGGCCGGCAGGAAACGGATTGCGGTGTAAGCACTGAGGGCTGAGGCTGGCATTGGCTAAAAACGAGGGAACGAAAATGAAACTGATCGCAGCAATCGACAGCAACTGGAATATCGGAAAAGACGGTGCGCTTCTCGTGCACATCCCGCAGGACATGAAGTTCTTCCGGGAAAAGACCATGGGGAAAGTGGTCGTCATGGGGCGGAAGACCCTTGAGAGCTTCCCCGGCAAGCGGCCGCTGAAGGGCCGTACGAACATTGTCCTTACGAAGAGCGCCGGCTACGAAGCGGAAGGGGCCGTTGTCGTCCATTCTATTGATGAGCTGACTAAGGCTCTGGCGGAATATGACAGCGGGGATGTGTATGTGATCGGCGGCGGAAGCATTTACCGGCAGCTGCTGCCTCTGTGCGATACCGCCTACATTACGAAAGTCGGCGTCAGCTGCGAAGCTGACACCTCGATCCCTGACCTGGACGAAGAGCCCGGCTGGTACCTGCGGTACACCCGGAAGGGCGGCGTCCATGACGGCATGGAATATAATTTCTGTACTTATCTGAGGAGAAAAACGAAGAAATGATGTGTGCGGCCGGCACTGTGTGATATGGCCGGAACGACCGTTGTGTAGCTGGATCAGCCGTTGTGCAGCTGGCGTAAGCCTCCTCTGCAACAAAAGTGGAGGTATGCATGATTTTTTGTAATAAATATGAGGGTATGCGTGATTTTTGCCCTAAAACAGGGGTCAAAATCGTGCATACCCTCAATTTCGTTGCACGGCATTTCCGAAAATCATGCATAGCGTCGATTTTGTTACACATTTTTCCGAAAAATCATGCATAGCGTCGATTTTGTTACAATGGCCAGGCGGTTCCGCCCTGCAGATCATGCTTCAGCATCGACCTTACGGGAGGCAGCACGGGAGACGGTGCGAAAGACGGCGCGGAAAATGATCCGGCCGGCACTGTCGGTGCTGACGGTGAGCCTGGCGTGATTTTTCTCCGCCATGGCTTTGGCGATGGAGAGTCCCAGGCCGTGGCCGGAGCTTTTATTTTCCGGGGCACGGGCAGGGTCCCCTCTGTAGAAGCGCTCAAACAGGGAGTCCAGCTGATCCTCGTCCACGTTGTGGGCCCAGTCGTTTGCCGTTTCAAAGCAAATATTCCGGCCGTCTCCGTAGAGCTTCACTTCGATGGGTTCTTCTCCGACCGCGTATTTAACGGCGTTGTCGCAGAGGATGGACAGGAGCTGCTGCACCATGGACGGGTCGCCCGCCGTATACAGCCCCGGCTCGACGGAGGCTTTAAACTCGATCCCCTGCATAGCCGCAATGGAATCAAAGCCGTCGATGCATTCTTCCGCAATATCCGAAATGCAGAAATACCGGAATTCCAGTTCGCCTTCCTCTTCCTCCATTTTGGAGAGGGACACCAGGTTTTCCACAAGTTTGCGCAGTTTGCGCACCTGCTTCTTGGTTCCGCTGACCCACTCGTTGTCGCCCAGGTCCATTTCCAGGATGTCCGTGTTGGTGGCGATGGCGGAAAGCGGGGTTTTCAGTTCGTGGCCGGCGTTGGTGATGAACTGCTTCTGCTTTTCGATGCTGATCCGCACCGGCTCCACGGTTTTGCGGCTCATGACCAGGATAAATAAAAATCCCAGGATAATGCCGACGGCGCCTACCACGATCGAGACCAGCAGCAGCTCGTTCAGGGAGCTGAAGTTGACCGAGCAGTCCAGGAAGCAGATCGCGTTTCCGCTGTCGCGTTCAAAGACCAGGAATTTATACTCTTCCACGTAGCCTTTTGTCTGGCCGCTGTCCATGACCAGACGGGCCAGACGGGCGGCCTCGTCTTCGGACACGATCTCCTGCTGCCGGGACAGATCGTTCAATTCTCCTGCTTCGTCGATACCTGCAATAAAATAGCGGTTTCCGTACTGGTTCATGGCGGAAGAACGATCCGGGAAGCCTTTTTCATTCTGCCCTTTTTCCCCGGTCTTTCTTCCTGGCATTTCCGCGCCGGTTGGCATCTGCGCGCCGTCCTGCAAAGGCGCACCGGCGGATTCCCCGGTGCCGGTTTCCATCTGCGCACCCGCGGATTCCCCGTTGCCGGTTTCCATCTGCGCACCGGCGGATTCCCCGGTGCCAGTTTCCTGCTGCACTCTGGCGGACGCTCTGAAGTCCGTCTCCTGCTCCGCGCCTGGCAGCATGCCAGTCTCCTGCTCCGGCCCGGCGCCCTGGCCCGGTTTGGTGTGCACGATCTCGTTGATGACCGCGTCCAGCCGGTTGTCCGTCAGGTTCCGGTTCACGATATTGACGGCGGCGATCAGAACCACCACGATCACGATCATGGCGACCATTGCCCAGATAATGAATTTTCTCCGCGCTCTGTTAAGCATCCTCGCCTCCCAGCGTATAGCCGACTCCGCGGACGACTTTGATCTCCGCTTTTGATCCGATCTTCTGCATTTGCTTGCGGAGCATGGAAATGTTGACCCAGATCACGTTGATCTCGGCTTCGCTGTCCCATCCCCAGATGTGCTCCATGAACTGGTCCGCGCTGATGATCCGCCCCGGGGAGCGCATGAACATTTCCATCATCTGGAAGCCTTTGTTGCCCAGGTTGACAAATTCTTCTCCGCAGGAGAGGCGGTAGTTCCCGCAGTCCAGGGAAAGGTCTTTGTAGGTGATCACATTTGGCGTGAAGCTTTCGGTCCTGCGAAGCATCGCCCGCAGCCTTGCCAGCAGTTCCCTGCCGTCAAATGGTTTCGGCAGGTAATCGTCTGCGCCGGCGTCAAGCCCGGTGATCCGGTCATCCACTTCGCCCATGGCGGTCAGCATCATGATCGGGATGCCCACGCCCTTCTGCCTGGCGCGCTTCACCACTTCCCGGCCATCCATCCCGGGCATCATGATGTCCAGAACGGCAGCGTCATAGTCCCCGCCGGTCAGATAATCCAGCGCGTCCCGGCCGTTGTAAACAGGGTCTACCGTATAATGATTCCGCTGCAGCAGCACAGTCACTGCCCTGGAAACATCTTTGTCATCTTCCGCAAATAATATCTTCATGTGTTAATTTTTCCTTATTGCGCCGCACGTCTTGGTGCTTGCAGAACATTTGCGTTTGTGTACGCAATCTGCAAGAAAAGTCCGTTTGTGTACGCGATCTGCAAGAAAAGTCCGATTGTGTACGTCAACTTCACAAAAAGTCCGTTTGTGTACGCGCTGACCTGTCCAAATGACATGATTTTTGCGTTTCTGTACCGATTACTATTCTTATTTTACGAAAATGCTTCATTTGAGAATAGTTTTCTCCGTAAATATTGTACACTATCGGACTTTTTCTGTCATTGCCGTACACAATCAAACTTTTTTGTCATCTTCCGCCGAAGCATTCAGGCAGCTAAATACTTCGATCAACTGAATGCTCCGGCGAAACCGATCGGCCTGCGGGAGTGCTCACTCCGCATTGAACAGCTCAGACAGAACGTCTGCATGCTCTTCAAATACTTTGAGCACGTAGCTGTCCCAATGGCGGGCGTCTACATAATAATTGCCGAACACATAGTCTTCCTGACCGTAGTCCATGACGTCAAATCCGGGGATCGCCTTTGCGGCGCCGGAGGTTCTGTAAGCCGCCGCGTCAGCCAGGCTGAAGGAGACAGAAGACAGATCGTCCGCGTTGACCCAGGAAGTCAGGTCTGTTCCGGTGCTCTCTTCCGCTGTGCCGTTTGTGGCTGCCTTCTCTGCTTCCGGCTTCACGACCTCAGCCGCGCCGTCCACATGCTCCGCGTACATGGTATCCACCCAGAGGGCGAAGGAATTGCCCAGGGTCTCGGAGGGGACATGGCCGCCGTCCCACTGCCATTCGATGATGGCGTCCGTGCCGGCATTCAGGAATGCGATCTGCAGGTTCAGGGAAGCGAACATGGACATATCGCCCTCTTTCGCGCCCATCACGATCCGGATCCAGGCCGGATCTTCCGTGTCTTCCGCGCCGATGTAGTTCAGCGGATTGTACAGTTCTACAATGTTGTTGCCATATCTGTCGCCGGCTCCGACAGAAGCGATATCTTCCTGGTAAGAAGCCAGCATTTGCTCAAAGGTATCGTAGTTTTTGGAATTGGTATGGCTTCCGGAAGCCTGTGTGGTTCCCGCATCCGGGGTGCCGACCACCATGGTGTCGCCGCCTTCAGCAGATTCGCCTTCGGAGGCACCTTCCGCGGATTCCCCTTCCGGTGCGCCGGCGGATTCTCCTTCAGACTGGCCTTCTGCAGAATCACCGCCGGGGCCGCCTGCAGATTCCCCGCCGCCGGGACCTCCGTCAGAGGGAGCACCTCCGGGACCGCCGGGGCCTCCCGGGCCGCCGCCTGAACCGCCTCTGGAGTTTCCGGCATACCGGCCTTCCAGGAACGCAAGCTGCTTTTCTTCCAGGGTCATGGCCATCACTTCATTGTCGGTCAGGGCATTTCCCTCTTCATCAAACCAGGTCCAGCCGGAGGCATAGTCCAGGTTGTCCAGATACCACTGCAGATTCTCGGTGAATTCCGCCAGATACAGATCCAGATAAGTGCCGACATATCCGTTGGTATCCGCGTAGGCTTCCTCATCATATTCAATGGTGAGCGCCACGTCGCCGCCGATCTGTCCGTCCCCGTCCAGGTCAAATCCCACCGCTTCCTCAGAAACGGTAAGCTCCTGGGCGTTGATGTACTCCATGTATTTCGCGGCCAGGTACTGAGCCGTCTGCTTCTGGAAGGAGGTGTTGAATCCATAGTCCGTGTCCAGGAAATATTCAAATGCCATGGTCATATCCCCTTCTGCCAGAGACGTGATGGCGCTGTAGGCGATGCATCCCCAGGCGCCGTCGCTGATCTCAACATACTCTCCGTCAATGTTGACGCAAGTGTCGTAGCTGCCGTCCGCATTTTTATAAACACCGACTGCACCGGCTTCGATCTCGTAATCATAGAAATCCGGATTGTCGGAGGTTGCCGCAAACATGGTGGCATGGGCGCCGCCGCCGGATCCGCCGGTGGAGATCAGGTAATCAACGCATCCCGGGAGATTGCCCAGTAAGATGTTGTATTTTACGAAGCGGGCTGCATTTTTCTGGTCCACCAGACAGCTGGGCGCATCGCCCGTATAGTAGGTGATGCCGTCTTCTGTCGTCGCCGTATCCTGCTTGCCGCGGTTGCCGCAGGCGACATTGATGTAACCTTGCTTTGCGTAAGTGGAGCCGGCTTTGGTATTTTTCGCGGAGCCGTAGCCGGCCGCACCGGTATTTAAGATCACGGGAGCCGTGGCAGCCGTGTAGACCTGCCCGTACTCACTGGTCACCTGGGCGTCGTAGTCGATCACCAGGGAACCCACGGCAGTGCCTTCCGTCACATCCGCCTCTCCGTCGCCGTCTGTATCAATGCCTTTCACGTAGGCGCCGGGGACGCAGACCGACACACCCTGCTGCTCCTCGATCTCCGGGTTGGTCACCGCCGTGACCACCGACAGAGTCCAGGAATCGGAGCCTTCCGCATACGTCCATTCCGCGTTCATATTTTTCAGGTTTAATGCATTTTCGATCTCCGAGTGATCCTCGTGAAGGACCGCTTCTGCCGTGCCGTCTTCAGCCGCCGTATTGTCAGCTGCTTCAAAAGCGAAGGCCGGCAGGGCAAAGAGCAGGGAAAATGCAATCATCAGAGCGATTGTCTTTTTCATGATTATTTCCTTTCCGATAATGCTAAATAATGCGTTTGCATTTTTATAGTATACGGCAAACTTAAACCCAAACTTAAAAACCGGCAGGAAAATGCATGCAACGATTTTACGGGTATGCGCGATTTTTGGGCCTGGCAGGTGCAACAAAATAACGGGTATGAATGATTTTCAGCCCAAAACAGGATTGAAAATCGTTCATACCCGCAAAATCGCTGCATCAGGCGCAGATCTTAAGATCTTATTTCGACATCTGCAGAAATGCCAGCGCTTCCTCCACTGTCATGGCGCTGCAGCCGTTCTGCCGGACAAATGCATACGCCGCATCGTCAATCTGCTCGCTGAACATCAGCACTTTGGTGAGCCCGGCGATGATCCCGTTGTTCACGGCTGCCGCGAATTCCCCGGCGCCGATCTCTACTTCTCTCTGGTAGTAGCGGGAAACGTAATTGGTGTTTCCTTCATATTTGGTAGCGCATTTGTAAAGTTCTGTCAGTTCCAGTTCGCCGGCCTCGCTGGCGTCAAAGCGGTTATAGGACTTCTCGCCGCCGTCATCCCCTGCGTCGATGCAGACCCACAGGGCTTTGGAGCCGCCGGTCTGGAAGAAATAATACCGGAAGAATCCGCCCACGTATTTCGGGCCCTCGAACGGTCCCTCATACAAGATTCGGATGTCCGTGTCATGCCAGGTCAGGATGTGAAGTTCCGGCCGGTCGTAATTTTGGTTGGACGGGGGATTTGCCACCGTGATATAGATCAGTTCCGGGATGGCGTCCCCGTAGATATCGCAGATCGCCACCGCTCTGGTGATCTCCTCGTCGGTAGTGGGGCCGTTGGAAAGATAGCCTTTCTGCCAGTCGTAATACTCAATGTAGGCACGGTTCATCTGGAGGGTCCCCATGTAGGCTTCCTGCCAGTTGGTCCAGTTCCCGGCAGCCAGATCCGGCAGCCCGGAAGGCGACGGCTGTCCATTCTGCACGAGCTGACCATTTTGCATGATCTGCCCGTTCTGCATGATCTGTCCGTTTTGCACGGGCTGCACAACCTGCCCGTTCTGTCCCATCGGCACGGGCTGTCCCTGCTGTCCGGCCATCCGGCTCTCGTAAGCGGCAATCTCCTGCGGGGTGCTATCCCGCAGAAAGGCCAGGTTGCACCAGCCTCTGTGGCCGTTATTTTCCACAAAGACCCAGGGATCCTGAAGGGCGATCGCCTTCACCACCGTATTATCCATCATGGGACCGAAGGTGCTGCATTCCACATCCGGCTTCACTCTCAGTTCCAGGCCCTCTCCGTCGGTATCATAGACGGTGTAATACCGGGGAGCGATCTGGCCCCACTGGGGCTGCTCCGTGGGGTAATCCCCCATGATCCGGGTAAAGCGAAGCGATACCCAGCCGGCGGTGCCGGCATAGTAGACGTATCCCCAGCCGCCGGACACCTGGTCAATATGGATCACGGCGCCTTCCGGGATAGTAGCGACACGCTGCGCATTGGAATCCGGGGCAGACCGTAAGGCCAGCCCTTCGGCTCCGGTAAAATACACGGTCGCCTGATAAGAATTCTGTGATATTTCCCCTGCGTAAACAAGAGACGAACCTGTAAGACAGATCAGGACTGCAAGCAGTGCTGCGGTTAATTTTTTCATCATAGCATACCTCCCTGAAAAAACTCTTCTGTCTTTACAGTACCTTTGCCCTCCGTTTTCCTACAATCTGAAGTACGATTGCTGCTGCCACCAGCACGATACCGATGACGTCGGTGAGGGCGCCCGGGATCAGCAACGTCAGACCACCGGCGATGAACAAGATCCTCTCAAAGATATTGACCTTCTTGAACACATAGCCGTTCAGGGCTGCCGCAATGGCAAAGATGCCCAGGATCGAGGTGATGATCACCAGGATGGCCGGCAGGATACCTTCATTCATCAGGATCATGCCGGGATTGATCGCGAAAATATAGGGTACCACGAAGGCGGCGATGGCCAGCTTCGTGGCGTTGACGCCCGTCTTCATGGGATTGGATTTGGCAATGGCCGAGCCTGCGTAGGCCGCCAGGGCAACCGGCGGCGTGATATCTGCCACAATACCGAAATAGAATACGAAGAAATGAGCGGCGATGGTATTGACGCCCAGGGTGATCAGGATCGGTGCGCAGGTGGAGGCCATGATACAGTAGTTCGCTGTTGTCGGAACGCCCATGCCCAGGATGATGCAGCAGATCATGGTCAGGAACAGACAGATCAGGATGGAGATCGTCGGATTGGAAATGGACTGGCCGATGCCGACAACCACTGTGATCAGTTTGGATGCCAGGCCTGTGGCCGTGATGCAGCCTGCCACAATACCCGCCATACAGCAGGCAACGACGACCGTGACGCAGCTTCTGCCGCCGGCTTCCAGGGAATTGAAGGTCATCAGGCCCATGTCTTTCACGACGGTCATGCCGCTCTTCTTTTCCTTGATGGCGGTGATCACATTTTGCGGGATCGCTACCAGGATGGACAGGATGATGGCGATGGCTGCGGAATACTGCAGTGTCCTTGTGTTGGTAGCCACCAGCCAGATCAGGACGATCAGCGGGATCAGCAGATAAAGCCTCGGCATCAGCTGTTTCAGCTTCGGCAGGTTCTCTCTTGAGATGCCTTTAAGTCCCAGCTTCTTGGCTTCCAGATGCACGGCGATAAAGATACCCGTGAAATACAAGATCGCGGGAAGGATCGCCCACAGGGCAACGCTTCCGTAGGGAACGCCCATGTACTCCGCCATCAGGAAGGCGGCGGCGCCCATGATCGGCGGCATGATCTGTCCGCCGGTGGAAGCGGCCGCTTCTACAGCGCCGGCAAATTCCGGCTTGTAGCCGGTCTTTTTCATCATAGGGATGGTAATGGATCCGGTGGTAACGGTATTGCCGACGGAAGATCCCGAAACCATGCCGCACAGGGCGGAGGAAACAACGGCAACCTTGGCCGGGCCGCCGGAGAAGGATCCCACCAGCGTATTGGCGCAGCTGATAAAGAACTGGGAAATGCCGGTCCTTTCCAGGAACGCGCCGAAAATAATAAAGATCGCTATGAATTTCGCGCAGACCTGCACCGGCGTGGACAAGATACCGGAAGTGCTGAAGAACAGCGTGTAGATCAGACGCTTGAAGATATTCCAGAAGGGCTGGTCCGGATTGTACAGATAGAAGCAGGCGTAGATCATCAGGGCTCCTGCCACGCAGATGATCGGGACGCCGACGCAGCGCCGGCACAGCTCTATGATACAGCCGATGGCCACCAGACCGATGATCGTCAGGAACGTGGTCATCTTGGAGGCACTGGTAAGACTCCTGGAAAGGGTCTTGTAATTAAAGCAGTAATAGAAAAATGCGCCTGCCCCCAGAATGATCAGGATAAAATCATACCAGGGGATAAAGTTGGGCTTTACATGTCTCTTGCCGCCCGGATAGGACAGGTATCCTATGATCATGACAATTCCCAGGAACGATGTCAGCCGGATCTCCAGCGCGTCCGTGGAAAACAGGGTCAGGTAGATGCAGAACAGGGAAAATGCTGCCGTGATGATCGAGATCACGGTCTTCGGGACCCCGACCCAGATACGGGTGGCAGATTCTTTGTCATACTGTCGCATCAATTCGTCTTTGTTAACGGAATCATTACTCATGGCTCAACCTCTGTCTGTAGTATTTTTCATATGCTCCCTAAAATGTGTCCGTAAAAAAAAATATATGATTTACACAGATATCAGCCGGATATCTCTGTAAATCATATATATGCCGGACTGCGGCATGTAAGCTGCCGCAGTCCGGACGAACCACATTATCGGTTCAACATTCCAGCTGAATTAATAGGTTCCTGCAGGGATCGTATAAGCTACGTAGAACGGTGACATTTCGATCAGTTTGCCTACATGCTCCTCATCAAATCCTACCAGGTAAACCGGCTTGCTGGTTGCAAGGTCGGTGATGGCGGTAGTCGGGGCACCTGCTACGATGAACGCTGCATCGATCTTGCCGTCTTTCAGAGATTCGGAAGAATCTGAGAATCCCTGGTAGATCGGGTCGATGTCATCTTCAGTCAGGCCGTAAGCATCCAGGCAGTCGATTGCGTTGAAGTAAACACCGGAGCCGGAAGCACCGATGGAAACCTTCTTGCCAGCCAGGTCAGCTACAGACTGGATCGCAGGATCGGTGGTAACGATCTGTACCTGCTCCATGTAAAGAGCGCAGACAACGGAGAAATTGGTAACAGGCTCTTCAAACAGTCTCTCGCCGTTGAAAGCGTAGGACATAACGTCAGACTGTGTGAATCCTAACTGGATGTTGCCTGCGGAAACTTCTTCGATGTTGTTCTGGGAACCGGTAGAAGAAACGACCGTGATGCTCAGGTCTGTGCCGCCGGATACGAACTGGCCGAGAACGCCGCCGTATGCATAGTATGTTCCGGTTTCAGAACCGGTACCGAATGTCAGGTTGGTGGCTGTGCCTGTGCCGGCGCCTTCCTTCACTGCTGCAACAGGGAATCCCTTCTCTTCGAAGTATTTAGCTGCACCCGGATGATACGGCACTGCCGTAACGGAGGATGCAAACTCCAGAGAAAGTTCTGCGCCTTTTGCGTGCTGTTCCGTGATCGCTTCCATGTTCTCATAAATGGTGGATACGAAATTGTAGATCGCATCTTCGGATACGGTATCAGCTGCAATAACGATTGCGCCGACTGCTACGGTGTTGGTATCTGTCGTAGCTGCTTCACCCGCCATAGCCGGAACAGCGATCATGCAGAGCATGGTGACAGAAAGAATAACTGCAAGTAATTTTTTCATCGGATTGTCCTCCTTATAAATTTTTTCCTATTGTACAACTGAAATCACAATTCTTCAACTTATTATTTCACAAGAAATATCTTGTGATTGCTCTTGTGATCCGGGAACGGCTGTGCTAGCCTTTAAATATCCGGGGAGGGCCGGGACGGCAGGGTCCCCGGATGCGTTCAGAAGGATGCCGCGCATCCTATCCAATATCCGGGGAGGGCCGAAGCGGCAGGGTCCCCGGATGCGTTCAGAAGGATGCCGCGCATCCTATCCAATATCCGGGGAGGGCCGAAGCGGCAGGGTCCCCGGATGCGTTCAGAAGGATGCTCTGCATCCTATCCAATCTGAGGGAGGGCTAAATGTTATGAACTTCCAGAATCTCGAATATTTCCTGGCCGCAGCCAGGGAACAGAATATCACCCGCGCGGCGGAGCAGCTGAACATTTCCCAGCAGGCCCTTTCGGGCCAGATCCTCCGGATGGAAGAGGAGCTGGGGTGCCGCCTGTTTGACAGAAAACGCGGCTTTCACCTGACGGCGGAGGGCAAGGAACTGCTGAAATCCTCCCATCAGATCCTGGAGATCTACGACCGGACGGGAAAGATCATCCGGGATATTTCGGACAACAAGCGTGGGGAACTGCGCATTGGCATCACCCATACCAGGGGGCAGGCGATATTGCCTTTGCTGCTGCCGGAATTTGTCCGCATGCATCCCCTGGTGACCCTGTCCATCACGGAGGGCTCTACCCGGGTACTGGAGGAATCTTTGGAGCGCGGAGACATTGACGTGCTGATCGGATTCAAGCCCTTCCGTTTCGCGGACGCCCAGACCATCGACCTGGTCAAGGAAAATCTTTACATTGTGGCTTCCAAAGCTTTGCTGACCGATCATTTCGGGACGGATTACCAGGAGGTTCTTCAACAATACCGCTCCTGCCCCGACCTGTCCGTCTTTCGCGAGCTCCCCTTCATCATGATGCTACAAAATGACCGGGTCAGGAACATTGTGGATTCGGAGTTCCGCCGGGCGGAACTGACGCCGCAGATCCGGCTGGAGACCCAGAATATGCAGACCGCTTATGTGCTGGCCTGCGAGGGGTTGGGGCTTACCGTCGTGCCGGAACTTTATCTGTATTCCCGCTACACGGTCTGCGGCCAGGAATACACTGCTCTTCGGGAAAAAGCCGAGGTGCTTCCCTTCACGTCCCCCGGCAGCACGGTGGTGATCGGGTATCATTCCGGCCGGTATCTGAGCACATTTGCCAGGGATTTTATGGATCTGGCCATCCGCGCCTTCCAGGACACCCCGGAAGATTTGCTGAATGATGCCGCTGATTGATGTCATTATACACAAAACATCGGCTGAAATTTCGTTACGTCAAACAGCCGCAAAGATTGTATAATAATATATTATTTATTATTTGTAAAAAAGGGAGAAGGTATATCATGAAAGTCTTATTTGCATCCAGTGAATGTGCGCCTTTCAGCAAATCCGGGGGCCTTGCTGATGTGGCATTTTCTCTGCCGCCTGCCCTTAAAGGGATAGGAATCGAAGTTGCGATCGTGACCCCACTCTATCGTTGCGTCCGGGACCGTTTTTCCGACAGGATCACTTATGTGAGCAGCCGCGGCATCCAGATGGGATATCGTTGGTATAACATTGACCTGTTCCAGGGAGAACTGGACGGGGTGCCTGTCTGGTTCATCGGCTGCGACGAGCTGTTCGACCGCCCGACGCTTTACGGCTACTACGATGACGCCGTCCGGTTCGCGGTCTTCTGCAAGGCGATCACGGATACGCTGGGAGAACTCAGTTTTCTTCCTGACATCCTGCACTGCAATGACTGGGAGACTGCTCTTGCAGTCATGTATCTGAAGGACCGTCAGTCAGTGGATGGGTATTTTGCCCACATCAAGACTGTCTTTACGATCCACAACATGGCTTATCAGGGCCAGTACGGACGGGATATCATGGGGACCCTCGGCCTGGATCCGGGCTGGTACGAAGGCGGCCTGGCTTACATCTATGACGGCCGCGAGGACATCAACCTGATGAAATGCGCCATGCTGATGGCCGACGCCGTTTCCACGGTCTCCCCCAACTATGCCCGCGAGCTTCATTATGATGAATACGGACACGGCCTCCAGGGCGTTGTGGATATCGTGGACGGCAAGCTTTACGGCATCCTGAACGGCATCAATATGAAGCAGTACGATCCTTCCATCGATCCGAACATCAGCGTGAATTTCAGTCCGGACGACATGATCGGCAAGGCACTGTGCAAACATAAGATCCAGAAGATGTTCGGCCTCGACCAGGAGATCGAGTGGCCTTTGCTGGCCAGCGTGGCAAGACTGGTGGAGCAGAAAGGCATCGAACTGGTCAAACAGGTCCTTCCGGGACTCATGGATATGGGCTGCCAGCTGATCGTCTTCGGTCAGGGCGAGCAGCGCTACATCGATTACTTCAACTGGGCAAAGGAGAACTGGCCGGGCCAGGTGGGATTCTCCTCCGACTATTCCGAGGAAGTGGCCAATATGGTCTTCGCCGGCGCGGACATGTATCTGATGCCCTCCCGGTTTGAGCCCTGCGGTCTGTCCCAGATGATGGCTATGCGCTACGGCACAGTCCCGATCGTACACGAGACCGGCGGCCTGAAAGACAGCGTCCGCGGCTACAAGGAATTCGACGGCATCGGCGACGGCTTCACCTTCATGGACTACACCGGCAAAGGCCTTTACCTGGCAGTGATGCAGGCGGTCAAGCTCTACTTCGGTGATGATGAGAAGTTCATGGAGATCAGAAGACGCTGCATGACCAAGGATTTCTCCTGGAACAAGAGCGCCGGCAGCTACCGCAGCATGTATGAGAAGATCCTCGACGCCCACGGCAAAGTGGAGCTCTCCTTCGAGGAAGCTTTCGGCCTCCTGAAAGACGCTTACCTCAAGATGGACAAGACCAACCGTCTGGCTCATCCGGAGATCGTCCGGGAAGACTACCACCGGGCATTCCAGATCACCATGACCGGTACGGCGGAAGGCACTTTCTACGTGGAATTCGGCGGCGGCAACATTTCCGTCGAGCCCTATACCTATGAAAATGCCGACGCCTACATCGAGTGCAGCTTCGACAATCTGCTGGCCATGGCAGAAGGCAAGGTCTCCGCAGACTCCCTGTTCCTGACCGACCAGCTGAAGATTTCCGGCAATCTGGCCCGTGGCTACGACATCCGCCACGTCCTCTGCCCGATCAGCGAAACAGGCCTGAGGGTCTACGAGATCAACAAACGGGCCAAAGAGATGGACAGCAAGGAGTAAGATTGCGGCTAGCCAACTTTGCGGGCGGCTTTGCGATTGGCTTTGCGATTGGCTTTGCGAGCAGTTTTGCGCCACATACAACAGCCCTCTCCGGGATACCGGAGAGGGCTTTCTACTTGATCGGTGAGGTTGCGCGCTTGGCGGAGGCATGCCTGGTTGGGGTTCTGGTTGGCAGGACCGGATGCATGCCTGGTAGGAACTAATCCGGAGTGTTCTTAAAATGGCCTATTTTTAAAAAAAGAACACTAGGTGTTCTCTTTTCAGCGATTCTTTATATTTGAGACTAACTATTAAAAGTCAACAGTAAAATCAGTCAGTTCGCAGAAATGCGTTTTACATAAACAAGCACCTT
>JAFWOB010000207.1 GCA_017510065.1 Parasporobacterium sp. | reverse complement strand
GAAAGGAGTACCATATGAAGACATTAAAGAAAATCGCAGGCATCACATTAGCAACCTTAATGATCGCAGGGATCGCGGGATCCGCGTTCGCAGAAGAAGCACCCAATACATTTACAGCAGGTGTTTCTGAACATGAAACACTTGGCACAAAGATCGGAAACTCCATCAGCTTCCAGAAAGAACTGGTGATCTATAATACGTCAGAAGCAGGCGTCACCGTCCATGAGCCGAATGTCACCTATACCTATTCCATCGCTCCGGTTGATGCAAATGCAGCAGCAGAAGCAAAACTGGACAACGTCACCGTGACAGACCGGGAAGAAGATCATGAAGAAAGCAAAACAGCTGTCACCGCGGTTGTCTATAATGGCGTTGTAAAAGCGGTTAATTTCACGACATATGAGGCCGAATTCTCATCTGAATTCAAGATCGAAAATGTAAACACAGCAGGCGCGGTAGCTTCCAGAACCCTGACCCTGGACTTTAACCCTTCCGTATTCTCCCATGCGGGCATCTACAGATACCTGATCACAGAAACGGAAGACTCCACGCTTAGCCGCGCAAACGCCGGCGTCACCCATAACACCGATGAAAATGAAGGAGCTGTATATCAGGCAACCAGGATCCTGGATGTGTATGTAAGAGATGAATATGATAATGATAATAATACTTCCACACGGGTGATCTACGGCTACGTCATGTTCGAAGGCGGTGCAGGTACATCGATCACTCCGGCTACTGCGAAATCCAACGGCTATGTCCAGAAAGAAGCAGGCAGCAACGAAGACGTTGATTATTACAACACCTACAACCTGAAGGTTGAGAAGCAGATCACCGGAACCCTGGCCAATGCCAACAACGAATTCCCCTTCCAGGTAGTTTTCAACGGAGTAAATAACAGCAGCGCTGCCATCGACTACATCTGGAACAAGGATGGTATGACACAGGATGCAGTTCTGGCCACCATCAGCAAAGACAAAGCAGAAAGCACCATCGGAACGCTTGCGGAAACCGGCTCTGTCCTGAAACTCGATGACGAAGACTTTGTTACCTTCTACGGGATCCCCGCAGGAACTACCGCAACCGTGAACGAGTTCAACAACACCTACGACGTATACAGCGCAGCTGTAGCAGCAGATAAAGAAAACAACAAAGCTTTCACCTATGACAAAGAAAACGTGGCATCGATGACAGCCGCAAAGGCAACCGAAGCAATCAGCAACAACACCACAAAAGAAGCTATTGGCACAGCAGACTCTACCGTCACCTTCACCAACAACATGGAAGTGATCTCTCCCACCGGCGTGGTCATGAGATTCGCTCCCTACGCTCTGATCCTGGCAGCGGGCATGGTCCTGATGGTAGTGGCCATGAAGCGCAAAGTGAAAAGAGAAGACGACGAAGACTGATCAGCAATACGAACACTCATCCGGAAAAGGTTTAGGATGAAAAAAACAAGATAGCAAATCAGATAGATTTGATATACACTTCAAACCAGCATCAGAAGAGACTGCTTCGGCAGTCTCTTCTGACTGTACAGCCCTCTTCTTTCTGTCTGATGCAACGATTTGGCGGGGATGCATGATATTGCAGAACCCCCTTGCAACGATTTTACGGGTATGCGCGATTTTTGGGCTGGAAATGGCCGAAAAATCATTCATACCCGAAAAATCGTTGCGCCCCCTAGGCGGAAAATCATTCATACCTGTCAAATCGTTGCATACTGGGCCGATCGGCAGCATTTCCTGCAAATGCCAAACATGAGAAGCGAATCCGGATTGCCGCCGGAAAAGAAAAAACGTAGGAAAAAATGTACAATCACGGCTTCACATGGTAAAATAACATGTAATGTTTTTTACAATTGCAGTCAAAGAAATTAAACGAAAATTCATTATTTGACGGGTTTATTGACTGTTTTTCTTCTATAATGATCACATCAGAAGGAAACAACAGGCAAAGTCGGTATCCCGGACAGGAAGAGAACATGACAGAGATCAAGCAACAGAAAACATCTCAGAATATAAAGGAAACGACAGCAAAAGACGAGAGCACCAAGCAGAAAAAGCGTAAACGCCGCCGCAAAGCGGTCATTGGACTGTTAGTGAAACTTCTGATACTGGCAGCCGTAATCTATGCACTGTTTTTTATTATTATCGGCGTGACCATAATGCCCAGCGGGGATATGTATCCCAGAGTGGATGCCGGAGATCTGGTACTCTACTACAGGCTGGACAAGGATGTGAAGGCGCAGGATATCATCGTTTTTGAAAAAGACATGAATGCGGTCATGAGCGATGCAGGACTGCAGGGAGCAGGAAGCTCCGCCTACAGCGCCATGCCGGTAAATGTGAGGACCACCGGAACAGAGCTTTTTGTCAGCCGTGTGGTGGCAGTAGCCGGTGATACCGTGGAAGTGACAGAAAACGGCAACCTGGTGATTAACGGAAGCACCATGATCGAGTCAGGAATTTTTTACAGCACCTATCCTTACCGGGGATACACCGAGTATCCGGTGACACTGAAGGAAGGAGAATGCTTTGTACTGGCGGACTCCAGGCAGGGCGGTGCGGACAGCCGGTTCTTCGGACCTGTCAGCGTAAATGAGATCAAAGGTACCGTAATCACTATTCTGAGGCGAAATAATCTGTAAATAATAAAAGGGGCAAAGGAGCCCGACAACTATGGCTAAAGTAGAAAGACCTATACCAGACGAACTTCAGAATCCTGTTCCTCATACCATCAAAAAGGGTTCCAAGAAGGCAGCGTCGGATGCAGTGTTCGGAGCGGCGATCAAGGCAGGCAGTTCCGTCGTGTCAATCCTTGCAGGACTTTTGGCAGCTGTTCTGATCCTGTATTCGGGTTATGTGCTGTATGACTCTTTCTTTACGATGAGTCATGCATTTTCCGACACCTGGGATCTGCTGGAATACAAACCGGAGATCATCGATGATGGAGCAACTCCTATGTCAGGCGGCGATATGCTCAGGTCCATCAATGATGATTACCGGGCATGGCTGACGGTATTTGATACCAACATCGATTATCCTGTTCTTCAGGCGGACAACGATCTGTATTATGCGTCCCATGACATTTACGGCAACACTTCCCTGACAGGAGCCATTTATCTGGCGGCAGATAACGACCCGTATCTGAGGGATTCCTATAATCTGGTCTACGGACATCATATGGACAATAAAGCCATGTTCGGCGGACTGGATCTTTTCAAGGACGAAAGTTATTTCAATTCCCATCGGGAAGGCCTGATCATCGGCAACAGCGGAATCTACGATATCGAATTCTTTGCAGTTGCAACGGGAGATGCCTATGAAAACGCCATCTATTCCGTAGGAGACCGGGCAGAAGAAGTTCTTAGTTATCTGAGATCCGGCGGAACCACCGGAGGCGGAGAGGGCATTGACGGAACCAGCCCTACCATCCGGACAGAGGTATTGATCTTTGATGAAGCGGCAGCGGCCGGTGCAGACAAGATCATCGCCCTTTCCACCTGTGCATCTGCATCCACCAATGGAAGGCTGATCGTATTCGGCAAAATGATCAAGCGCAATATCCTGGTGATCGATGCCATTGGTTATGAGGGAATCTACGATGCACAGTCCCACAGCATCGAAGCTGTGGTCAGCATTGAAGAGGGAACAACCATTACCTACAGTATTGACGGCGGAAAAACCTGGACCGATGAGATCCCGTCGATTACCAATGTAGGAGAGATAGAGGTCCTGATCCGGGCAGAAAATGATTCTGCAGGTGTAGCCGAAGCAACGGCAACTCTGATAGTCCATCCGAGACCTGTTACGGTTACTGCGGACAATGCCTTTAAGATGTACGGCGATCCGGATCCTTCATGGGTCACCTCTGTAGAGGGAACACTCGGCGATGATGTGATCAGCTATACCACAGGCAGAGAGCCCGGCGAGAATGCGGGAACCTATCCCATTACGCCAAGCGGCGATCAGATCCAGGGCAACTACATTGTGACCTATGTACCCGGCAATCTGGTGATCACTTCTGCAGGAACGCTTGCCGTCACAGCAACCGGTTATATCGGATTATATGACGGAGAGCCTCATTATGCAGGATCCTCAGTCAACATTACGGAAGGAACCACCGTGGAGTACAGCACGGACGGCGGCCGTACCTGGAGCACGGAAGTGCCTTATATCATAGAGCCAGGACAGATCCCGGTATATGTAAGGGCAACCAATCCGAATTACACGACAGCCTATGCAACCGCCATGCTGATCGTTTACGCGAACCCCGTACCGCAGGATCAGGTGAACCTGACCGTGCTGAAGGTATGGAATGACAACAACAATGCAGACGGCATCCGCCCGGCACAGCTCTACATGGTGCTTTCCGGCGGCGGGCAGGCCCGTACCGTCTCATTAGGAGCAGGGAATAACTGGACAGCAACCGTTACGATGCCCAGGTATGACGCAGCCGGCAATGAGATCACCTATACCTGGTCGGAGCCTGCTGTAGCGGGATATACCGGAAGCCGCAGGACAGAAGGCGATGTAACGACCATCACCAACACAAGGATCCAGGATGAACCGACAACCCTTTCCTATACCCTGACCATTAACTACCGTTATCTTGATGGAACACCGGCAGCTGCATCCTATACCGCAGTACTGGCCCAGGGGGCAGGATATGATGTCACATCCCCGGTAATACAGGGCTATACCGCCTCGATCGTAAGGGTCACGGGAATCATGCCCGGACAGAATGTGGAGTATACAGTTATCTATATCCCGGCCGGATCGGCAGTGCCTATCCCGGCAGCTCCGGGAACACCTGCAAGCGCGATCATTCCGGATATGACCATTATGCTGGAAGACTACCAGACCCCGCTTGGCCTGGGAACGGTATACACGAATATCGGTGACTGCTTCGAGTAACAGCCGGCCCGGCAGATAAAAGGACAGAAACTATGAAAAAGAAAATCAGAATACTCTCTACAGTGTTTATGATCATGATGCTGGCCGCCTCTTTTGTGATGACTGCCGCCGGCGAGCCTTCGGAGGAAATCGCTTTTTCGGAGGAACCGCAGCTGTCAGATACGCAGGGGCAGCCGGAAGAGGCCCAGGAAGACGCACAGGAAGATGCTGAGGAAATCCCTCAGCATCTTACAGTCGCTTCTACCACCCATCTTTCCGGTAATTTCTTTGCGGACCTGTTTGGCCGCAACACCAGCGATCTGGATGTGCAGGCTCTGCTGCAGGGCTGCAACCTGGTTACCTGGAACGAATCGGAAGGAATGTTCGTTACGGATCCATCCGTGGTAAGCGGCATTTCGGTCATGGAAAATGAAGAAGGCGACCGGACCTATCTGCTGAATCTGTATGACGATCTGTATTTTTCCGACGGAACCCGGATCACCGCCTGGGATTATGCATTTACCTGGCTGCTCCTGTGTTCCGAGGAGATCGGAGGCCTGGGAGTGACGCCGATGGATCTAAGCTGGATCGCAGGATTCCCGGAATACAAGGACGGTGAGCTTCCGTATCTGACCGGACTGAGGGTGCTGACGGACGATTCCATGATGGTGATCGTAAAGCACGATGCCCTGCCGTTCTTCTACGAAATGGGACTTTTAAGCTGCGTTCCTTTCCCAATCCGCCAGATCGCTCCGGGGGTTCGGGTGTTTGATGACGGCTATGGCGTATACCTGGCCAATGATCCTGACTGGGAAGAGCCGGAAGAATCTGAAGAAGAGTCTGAAGAGCAGGAACCCGGGGAAGCAGAAGCGGAGCTTGCGGAAGCAGAAACAGAAGCGGAACTTCCGGGAACAGCTGCAGAACCGCAGAACCCGCTGGACGAAGAGCCCCGCTTTACCACGCAGCTGCTTGCCGAAACCATACTGGATCCGGAAACCGGCTACCTGTCCCATCCATCTGTTGTGAGCGGCCCTTATGTTCTCACATCCTGGGACGGGGAAGCAGCGGAATTTGAGAGAAACATCTATTATAAAGGCTATGATCCGGAACGTTCTCTGGTACTGGAAACACTGACCTATCATTGTCTGGCCAATGAGGACATGATGGATGAACTGGAAAATGGCGACACCGGCCTTCTGAATAAGGTAACGGATTCGGAAACCATTCAGGACGGACTGGAGCGGGTAGCTGACAGGAAGATCAGCTACAGCAACTATGCCCGCACCGGACAGACATTTATCAGTTTCTCCAGGATCCGGGAGACGTCAGCCTGCGCATCTGTAAGGAAAGCCATCGCCTGGTGCATGAACCGGGACGAGGTCATGGAGGATTATACCGGCAATTTCGGTCTGCGTACTGACGGATATTATGGAATCGGACAGTGGATGTACAGACTGGCCATCCGGAATCTGGAGCCCCCCAGAAAGAACACCCCGGAAGCAGAGGATGATGCTGCAGCCCAGGCGGCCGATGAAGCAGAGCAGGCTGCATGGGAAAAGGTCAATCTGGATAATCTGACGGAGTATAATCTGAATCTTGAATATGCGCGTACCCTGCTGGAAGAAGACGGCTGGACCCTCAATGAAGACGGGATCCGGGAGCGAAACGGCGTCGTGCTGGATCTTACCATGGCTTATCCGGCAGGAAACCGTATGCAGAAAACGTTCGAAGAACTGCTGATCCCCAACCTGGAGAAGGTGGGCATTCACATGACATTGCTTCCTCTTCCCATGGAAAAGCTGCTGGAGCTGTATTATGAGCAGCTGGAAACAGGGGATGATGACGAAGAGGAAGCGGAGGAATCCGAAACCGACAGCCTTCCGGAGATTGCTGCAGAGGAAGAAACCGAGCCGGAGATTGCTGAAGAAGAAACCGAGCCGGAAAATGCTGCGCCCGAAGACGCTGATTGGGAGCACGTTCGTCCGGAAGATGTCGACATGTTCTATCTGGGAAGCAACTTTGATGTTCTTTTCGAGCCGGAAGGCCTGTTTGCGGAATATGCTCCCCGGCAGACAGAACTGAGCAGTGCAGCTATTTCAGGCGGCTTTGTTTTCCTTGACCGTTCTAAGCTCAAGGGAACCAGGTCAGCGGAAGCCGCATCTTTGCTGGAGCAGGAACTGTCCCTGGCAGCATCTCATACAGAAAGCAATGCCAATGCCTATGTAAAGGCGTGGCTGGAACCACAGGAGTTACAGGATCCCGCAGCTGCAGAGACGGAAGAAGTTGTTTCGGAAACAGAGCAGATCATAAGGGAGCTCACAGAAGCTGCCATGGTCAGGATCTATGCTCCGGAAGAGGAAGATCCTGAAGAATCAGACAATGCGGAGGAGCCGGATCCGGAGATGCTCCGCCTGCAGATGATCAACAGCTACATAGATATTTACAACAGTTTCATCGAGCTTTACCGGGATTACGGCAGCATTTATGTGCAGGCAATGGATATGCGGGAAACGAAGCCCGGCGAAGTACTGGAATACATGCAGAAATGGGTTCTGTTCCAGGAACTGATCAATGAACATCTTCCGATGATCCCCATCTATTCCAACGTGTATTTTGATTTTTATACAGCCGATCTGAAGGGGTATGCGATCGCTGACAATATCACCTGGGGCAATGCGATCGTGAGCGCTTATCTGCAGGAATCCGAAACGCAGCCTGCAGAAGAAGAATCAGAGGGAATTGAGGCAGAGGAAAATGAGACCGATTCTTCTGCGGAAGAGTCCTCTGAGCCGGCACAAGAGGATGGACTGTTTGATCTGGGAGATTGATCCTATCTGAAATTCGATCATGGATTTTGGATGGTAATATGTGAAAAACACGGTGTTTTCATATGTTACCATCCATTTTTTTGCAGATTTTCGATTTTTTTGGAGGGTAACTCTTCAAAACACCTTATCACAGTTCGAAACAGGCATTTCTATAATAGATAAAAAAAGCCCCCGGATTATAGAAAAAATGTACAAACATCAGCACGAATTTTGCACACCCGAGCTCCTTGAAACGAATTGAATAATCACCCCCTGAATGTTAAAATGTATACAAAGTGTCAGTATATCACTGATATGGATTTTTGAAACTCGAAAGGAGAAAACAATGAAAAAGAGAGTATTGGCAGTTGTTCTTGCTCTGACTCTGGCAGTTGGCATCTTCGGAGCCATGACAGCATCAGCAGCAGACACCATCAAGATCGGTTATGTAAACCCGTCAACGGGCCCTCTTGCCGGCAACGGTGAAGGTGCACAGTGGGTTATCGATCAGATTACCAAGTGGGTCGATGAACAGGGCGGCATTGAAGTAGACGGCGAAAAGAAACCTATCGAAGTGATCCTTTATGACTCTGAGTCTGACTCAGCAAAGTGCTCCGAAATGGCACAGAAGCTGATCGAAGAGAATCAGGTCGACATGATGATCGCGATCCAGACACCGGAGACAGTTATCCCGGTCGCTTCCACAGCTGAGCGTTACGGCGTTCCCTGTGTATCCATCCAGGCTCCTGTAAACCCGGTTGCTGCCAACGTAGCAGGCGGATTTGAGTGCGAATGGGTATATCATGCATTCTGGACCATTGAGAACGTTTATGAGTGCCACAAGGCTCTCTGGACAGCAGCAGGCTACGGCCCGGGCGAAGGCTACAAAGTTGGTATCACCTTTGCTTCCGATGCTGACGGTACCGCATGGCATGACATTTTTGTTGAGAAACTTCCGGAAGACGGCTATGTATGTGTAGATCCCGGCCAGTATCCGTCAGGATCCAATGACTTCACATCTCTTGCCAACACCTTCAAGGCAGAAGGAATCGACATCCTTGCAGGAACCAACATTCCTCCTGATTTCCTGAACGTATTCAAGGCTTGCCTCGCAGCAGGCGTTGAAGTCGGATGTATCACCATGGGCAAGTGCTGCCTGCTTCCTGGCGACGTTTCCGTTCTTGAAAACGACACCAAGGGTCTGGCACAGGGCATCATGACAGAAGTTTGGTGGACACCGAACTATCCGTTCTCATCCGCAACCACAGGCATTTCTTCTGCAGAACTCGGCGCTGCTTACTCCGCAGACAATGACGGACGTGAGATGCCGCAGCCGGCAGGATATGCTTATGCATCTCTCGAGATCGCAGTTGACGCTCTGACAAGAGCAGGCTCCACCGATCCGGATGCGATCCGTGAAGCTCTTGCAGCTACCGATCTTGACACCATCGTTGGACCGATCAAGTACGATAAGGAAATGATGGGACTTCACTATGGCGATACCGTTCTTGCAGGCGGCCAGTGGCAGCTGCAGGAAGACGGCACAGAGAAGCTCGTTGTTATCGACAACACCGTTTATGACGGCATTGCGATCGAAGGCGAGTTTGTTCCTGCGAACGCAACCAAGAAATAATTAACTGAAAACTGCTGTTTGGAACAATACATAAGAGCCCGTTCTGAATAGTGCTCTGAGGGCGATGGATGCCGGTTTCGGCATCCGTTGCCCGATTTTGTGAAGATTCCACAGAAAGCTTAGAGGGATTGCTATGGGAAATATTTTAACATTTGAAAATGTCGATGCAGGATACGGCCGCGTCCAGATCCTGCATGATCTGTCATTTTCAGTGGAAGAGGGAGAGGTATACGGCGTAATCGGACCTAATGGCTGCGGAAAGACGACTATGTTCAATGCCCTGATCGGCCTGATCATTCCCACCAAAGGAAAGATCACTTTCAACGGCCAGGACGTGACCAAGGTGAAACCTGCCGCAAGATGCCACATGGGCATTGGCCGTACCTATCAGGTACCCCGCCCCTTCGAAGGAATGAGCGTCTTTGAGAACGTACTGGTGGCCGCTGTACACGGTGCCGGACATTCCGAGCATGAGGGCAGAGGGGTTGCCCTGGAATCACTGAAGCTGACAGATCTTTATGAGAAGAGAGAGATCCCCGCTGGGGAACTGACACTGCTTGACAGAAAGCGTCTGGAGATCGCCAGAGCTTTAGGCACCCAGCCGAAGCTCCTGCTTCTTGACGAAGTTGCTGCCGGCCTTACCGAGGCGGAAGTACAGGATGTCATGAAGATGGTGGCAGATCTGAAGGCAGCCGGCTATTCCATTATCTGGATCGAGCATGTGATCCAGACCATGGTGGAGTCCACGGACCATCTGATGTGTATGGCAGAAGGCCATCAGCTCCTGATCGGTGAACCGAGACCTGTCATGGAATCCAAAGAAGTGGAAGCCGTTTATCTGGGAGTGGAAGAGGAGGATATCGAAGATGAGTGAGCCTATTTTGAAAGTGGAAGGGATCCAGGCGAAATATGGCGATTTCATCGCTGTTCATTCCGCAACCCTGGATGTACCCGAGGGAAAGATCGTTTCCCTCATCGGATCCAACGGAGCAGGCAAGTCTACTCTGATGGATACCGTGGCCGGGCTTCACAGGCCCAGTGCCGGCAAAGTATTTTTTAAAGGGGAAGACATTACCGGTCTTCCGGCAGAAAAGATCGTAACCAGAGGCCTGAGCCTGGTTCCTCAGGGAAGCCGCTGCTTCATTCGTATGTCCGTAGAGGACAACCTCATCATGGGAAGCTTCCCCAAGGGCGTAAGAGCCAAAGCAAAAGACAATCTGGAAAAAGTATATAATCTGTTCCCGGTCCTGAAGGAAAAGAGAAACGATGCATCCGGCTCTCTTTCCGGCGGACAGCGGCAGATGGTCGCAGTCGGTCGTGCGCTGATGACGGATCCTGAACTGGTCCTGTTCGATGAGATCTCCTTAGGTCTTGCGCCTACGGTCATCAAGGACATTTACGCCACGATCAAGAGACTGAACAAAGAAACCGGCATCACAGTCCTTCTGGTAGAGCAGGATACCCAGAGAGCTATGAAGACCGGCGAACTGTGCCACGTCATGCTGAAGGGCGAAGTGGTCCTTTCCGGACCGCCGAAGGAACTCGGTGATGACGAGATCAAGAAGGCATATTTCGGTATCTAGGAAGGAGGTAGAATAATGCACGTAATACAGCTTATCATTAACGGTATTTTGCTGGGTGGTATCTACGCAGTCCTGGGTGTCGGAATGACCATGATCTTCGGTATCGTGAAGCTGACCAACCTGGCCCATGGTGAATTTGTTATCCTGGGCGCATACGGCTCCACGCTTCTGGCACAGGCACTGGGAGTAGATCCCATCCTTACCCTGATCGTAACAGTTCCCTGCATGTTCCTGATCGGTATGGGACTGCAGACGGGACTGATCAACCGGGTTATGCTGAAAGGCTCGGAGCCGGCCCTTCTGGTCACCTTCGGTCTTTCCATCATTCTGCAGGATGCTATGCTCCTGCTGTTCACCGCGGATGCCCGCCATGCAGGCGCCGCTTACAGTTCCACGATCCTCAAGATCGGCGGGATCAATATCGCGCTCCTGGACATCATCCTGCTGGTGATCTCTCTGGTGACGATCCTGATCCTTACCATGTTCCTGAACAAAACTTACATGGGACGTTCCATCCGGGCTACCTCTGATGATACACAGGCAGCTTCCCTGATGGGTGTCAGTGTCAGGAAAACCTACGCCATTGCAATGGGTATTGCTCTGGCAACAGCAGCAGTTGCGGGACTTTGCATCGGCCTTAAATGGACGTTCTACGCATCTTCCGGCGGCAGCTACCTGCTGATCGCATTTGGTGTTGTCGTTATCGGCGGCATGGGTTCCATTCCGGGTACCCTGGTCGCCGGCCTGGTGTTCGGCCTGGCACAGGTTATCGGCGGAGCGAACTACGGACTTCTCGTAAGCTACATCCTGCTGATCATCATGCTTGCCGTAAGACCGCAGGGCTTGTTCAGTAAGTAGGAAGGAGGATGTTATGGGAGACAACAAAACTTTAGCATCAGCTCATAAGCCTATCAAAGTACTGGACGGCATACCGATGCTGATCGTATGCATCATTGTAGTAGCAGCATTATATATCTTAGGTATTACAGGAATATTCTCCAGCAACCTGATGCGTTACCTGATGAATATTTTCCTTTATATCACGTTGGGCGAAATGTGGAACCTGCTGTCAGGCTTCACCGGCATGACCAGCCTGGGCAACCAGACCTTTATCGGTCTGGCAGGCTTCTCGGTAGCAGTCATGACCTCCACCTATAAGATGTCTATCTGGGTTGGTATCCTGGTCGCTGTCGTCATCGCACTGGTGGTGTCACTTCTTTTATCTTTCGTACTGTTCCGTATGAGAGGTATGTATTTCGCCATTGCGACATGGGTTGTGGCGGAAGCCATCTGCACCTGGTTCCTCAGCTGGAAATTCGTAAACCAGGGCGGCGGTATGTCCATCAGGGCTAAGCCGTACCCGAGAGTACCGGAGATCTATCTGATGGCACTGACATTGTGCGTGATCGCCATGGTCGTTGTGTATGCACTGCTCAGGACCAAGACGGGTCTTGGACTGACTGCCATGAGAGACGATGCAGATGCATCATCCTCCGTCGGCGTTAACATTTTCAAATCCAAACTCCTGGTCTACGTGATCGCAGCTATCTTTACAGCCCTTGCAGGCGCTGTGTTCTTTGTCAACAAGCAGACGATCTATCCGAGCTCCGGATTTGATATCAGCTGGACTGTATCCATGGTATTTATCGTTATCATCGGCGGTATCGGCACCGTATCAGGCCCGGTGGTCGGCGCGATCATCTACGTTCTGCTGAGCGAGATCCTGGCCAAACTTCCCGGATGGTCCAACATCATCCTGGGCGCGATCGCGATCCTGGTCATCATCTTCCTGCCGGACGGCATCATGGGAACCCTGCAGAAGAAGCTTCATTTCGAACTCTTCTCACAGAAGAGATTCTCCGCACCGAAGAAGGATCTCAAGACCAAAGCCCAGATGCAGGCATAACAAAAAGCACCAGTTTAATGTGGTTAAGAAGGGGACGTGATTTTATAGCACGTCCCCTTTCATACTGTCCGATTATTTCCGATTTGTTGCTGGATAGAAGGTAAAGATTACGGCTGTTTTCATGCGAAAAAGCAAAAATGTAATTTTCACATGATAATTGGAAGCATTTTTTCATGTGAAAAATAAAAAACTAATATTTCACATGATAATTTATCTGTTTTTTTCATGCGAAAAAACAGAAATGTAAAAAACGCATGAAAAAACCGCCTAAAAAATAGTGCGAAATAATAAAAAAACAAAATACGCATGAAAATTCAGCAAAAACAATCATGCGAAAATCAGTCACTATGTTTTTCGCATGAATAGGAAGGAGGCAGACCTTTCACCTCAGATAAAAAAGGAAAATCAAGGCTCTCTTTTTACACTTTGTATAAACATCGGATCCGCTGATTGACTGGAAATGAACACTTCATGTACAATATTCTCTGCTTTTTTAAACGTATGATAAAACCAGTTTTCCTGCCCATGGATGGCAGGATCTGACGGAAAGAACAGGAGAGAGGAATGGAAAATAGCGAACTGCAGGCCAGATATGTCAATGCGGAAACGGCCACGGATCCGATCACAGCGAAAACACCCTGGAAAGAGTTTCTGGGGGATCTGCCTTTTCATTTGAATTATTATGATGGAACCTTGTATGAAGGCGTCAAAGCGGCGGCGGAGAAGTATCCGAACTACGTTGCGTTTGATTTTATGGGGCGTTCCACAACTTATCGGAAAATGCTGGAGCAGATCCAGAAATGCGCCAGATCCTTCCGGACCCTTGGGATCCGGGAAGGCGACCATGTGACCATCGCCCTGCCGAACTGTCCGCAGGCGATCTTCGCGTTCTATGCCCTGAACTGTATCGGAGCCATTGCCAACATGGTCCATCCTCTTTCTGCGGAAAAGGAACTGGAATTCTATATCAACATTTCCAACAGCATCACGGTGATCACCCTGGATCAGTTTTATAACAAGATTGAAGCGATCCGCCAGAACACCAAACTGGTCAACGTGGTCATTGCTTCCATCAAGGATGAGCTGTCCAAACCGGTGAGAGCCGGTTATATGCTGACGGAAGGCCGCAAGGTCAAGAAGATTCCGAAGGATGCGCCGGTGATCAGGTGGAACGAGTTCATGAACATCGGCAAAGCCTGCTTCTGGGATTATGAGCAGCACAAGGATGCCAACGATACCGCCGTGATCTTGTATTCCGGCGGAACCACAGGCACGACCAAGGGAATCGAGCTGTCCAACCGGAACTTCAACGCCCTGGCAGCGCAGATCACGGGTGTCAATCCCATGTTCATCCCTGGGGATAAGATGCTGGCAGCTATGCCGGTCTTCCACGGATTCGGACTGGGTGTCTGCATCCACTCCATGCTGTTTAACGGCGGAAGATGTATCCTGATCCCGCGGTTTACTCCCAAGAGCTACGCAAAACAGATTACAAAATACAAATGTAATTTTATTGCCGGCGTACCGACCCTGTACGAGGCAATGCTTCGGCTGGACAGCATGGAAAATGCCGACCTAAGCAGCCTGAAAGGCGTTTTCTCCGGCGGAGATTCTCTGTCTGTCGAGCTGAAAAAGAAATTCGACAAGTTCTTATATGATCACAACGCTTCCATCCAGGTCCGGGAAGGGTATGGCACCACAGAGACCGTTACAGCCTGCTGTCTGACCCCGCCGACCATGCACAAGGAGGGCAGCATCGGCGTGCCGTTCCCGGATACTTTTATTAAGATCGTAAAGCCCGGAACGGAGGAAGAACTGCCTTACGGTGAGGAAGGTGAGATCCTGCTGGCGGGACCGACGGTCATGAAGGGCTATATGAACAATGAAGAAGAGACCGCGGCAACCCTGAGAAAGCATGCGGACGGTCTGACCTGGGTATATACCGGCGACCTCGGCACTATGGATCGGGAAGGCTTCGTCTATTTCCGCGGCCGCGCCAAGAGAATGATCATCAGCTCCGGCTACAATGTCTATCCGGCCCAGATGGAAAATATCCTGGACGGTAATGAAATGGTGCATATGAGCTGCGTCATAGGTCTTCCGGATTCCTACAAGATGCAGAAGGTCAAAGCCTTTGTGGTTCTGAAGCCCGGCTATGAACCGTCCGATGAGATCTGGCTGAAACTGATGGCTTACTGCAAGAAGCACGTGGCCAAATACGCGATGCCATGTGATATCGAATTCCGGGATTCCCTTCCGAAGACCCTGGTAGGCAAGGTTGCCTACAGGATCCTGGAGGAAGAGGAACTGGCGAAGATTGCGGCCCTCAGCGAAGAAAAGAGAAATGCTGTAGATCCCGGAACCGCCAGAAAGGAAGAGATCTCCCTTATGGCAGCGCAGCTGGAAGAGGATGACATTCCGGTGATGGAAGACGCAAAGAAAGAAAAGGAAGAGTAAAAACCTGTTTCCTTTCAGATGCGGTATGATGTATAATATTTTCAACTATGTGTAAAACACAGTAACAGAATCAACCGGGGGGACAAGAACAAATGGCTAAGAAGAAACAACACAGACGTTTTGGTGACAGGCGTGACGGCAAGCTGATCCGGGACCTGGATCCGATGCATGTGATCACACCAATCCTTTATCCGAACCGCTGTGATAATGAAGCATATTTCCTGGAGCGTTTCGAAATGGCGCCGATCAGGGCGTATCTGGAAAAGATCAATCAGAATGAAACGGATTTCCCCTATACGCCGTTTCATATCCTTGTAACGGCCGTGCTTAAGGTACTGACCCTGAGACCCAGGCTCAACCGGTTTGTGGCCAACAAACTGATGTATCAGAGAAATGAAGTCACTGCGTCTTTCGTTGTGAAGAAACTGTTCACTGACAACGGCGCGGAAGCCCTTGCCCTGATCAAGGCGGCGGAGAATGATACGCTGGTAACGCTGCATCACAAGCTGTACCAGCAAATTGCCACCAGCCGCAGCGATGTGGTGGACAAATCTTCCGAGAGCATGGACATCGTAAGCCGCATGCCGAGACGTATGACGAGGCTGTTCTGCGAATTCATCTGCTTCCTGGACAGGATCGGAAAATGTCCTTACTCCCTGATCGCGACGGATCCCTATTACCAGAGCGTGGTCCTGTCCAATCTGGGATCATTAAAGCTGAACGTGGGATATCATCACCTTACCAACTGGGGCACCTGCTCTTTGTTTGCCATCATGGGTGAGATCAAGGATACGCCGTACCAGAAGGAAGACGGGACCATGGGATATCATGAGACCGTGGACGTAGGCCTGACGGTAGATGAAAGACTGGCAGACGGATATTATTATGCCAAGTCCTTAAGACTCCTCAAGAAGATCCTGGCCAACCCGGAACTGCTGGAGCTTCCGATGAATGCGGAAGTGGATTATTAAGAGCGGTTTTTGATCAACCGGTCGATCCGGAAAGATAAAGTCAGATGAAGCAATTCATCTGGCTTTTTTAAATCCGTGTGTCCAATCTCACAGATCCTTCTGATCCGGTAGATGATCGTGGCACGGTGGGTAAATAAAGCGGCAGCGGTCTGTACGGCGTTGCCGTTGTGCAGCAGATATTCTTCCAGGGTCTTCAGGTATTCGGTCCGGTTCTGCCGGTCATGGTCCTTCAGCCGGAGATACACGGGAGAAAGAAGGTCTTCCGGTTCATATTCCCGGAAGGCAGAATCGATCAGGCAGGTCAGGACGCAGTCGCTGAAGGATAATGAGCCGCATTCTTTTTGTTCGGAGCAAAGCAGAAAGGCGGTATGTGCCTGCCCATAGAACCGCTTCAGCCGGGAAAGACCGGTGAAAGGATTGGAAATGCCGGCAAAAAAGCCTCTGTCCCGGAAGATCCGGTCCAGTTCTGTCAGGATCTCCGGACTGCGGCTTATATTGGCGATCATCAGCGTTTTCCCGTCATGGACGAAGGCGAGTATTTCGGGATAAGTACGAAAATCCGAAGGTGACGCGTCACAGAAAAGGACTGCGTATTCCTCTTCTTCCGTCCAACGGATCCGGTTCAGCTCCGAGGACAGAACCGCCTTGTCCCACTGGGCGCCTGACAGCATGGCGCCGAACAGCTCCGACAAAGTGGAGGTATCACGGGAGTAGATCCCGTATTCCCGGCGAAGGACCGTTTCTGCGTATTCTGCCAGGAATTCCAGAAACTGAAAATCTGTTTCCCGAAGATCCCGATCCGTGCCTATAACCATCAGATGATAGATCACGGCGTCACCGGCAAAGAGATTCCGGATTAGTGCTTTTTGGGAAGAGGTTTTCTGCATAAACAGAAACACTTCCCGTTCGGTAGTAAGCCTTCGGTCGGAAGAAAGCGCGGTAAGGAGCTTTTGCGTTTCCGTATCGTCTGTTTCCTGCTGCCGCGCTGCGGTCTCAATCTTGAGGAGAGGACCTTCGGAATTGCACAAAAGCACAGGGTTTTGGAAAAGGGGTTCGGAAGCGTGGAGCAGATCGAAAAGCGCATTGCCGGGATGATCCGGGGCAGAAGCATTTTTCAGCGCTTCTTCCCAGTCCAGGAAGGTCTGAAAGATTTCTCCGATCTCATCGTACAGCTGCAGGGTGTCCAGTGTTTTGTCCGTTACGATGACGGCGGGACAGTTTCTGATATTCGTTTCTTCCGAACCGGGGATCACCAGGGCACAGCCGTTATGGAACTGCGTGATGCGGTCAAGATCATCGGGAGAGGCGATATAGAGCGTATCGGCGGCAAGCACTGTCTCGTCGTTCAGAAACAAAGGCTTCTCCAGCCTCAGGGTACTGTAGATGTCCTTGAATTTCAGGACGGCGCTCTTTTGCTCCAGCCTTTCGGCGATCATTTTAAGGGACAGCTTCATAAAGGGGCTTTCTCCTTTCCCGGATCATGCCGTTATTATAGCATAGATCTTCCGTCTGTGCTCCTATTTGTATCAGAAAACAGTTGCCAAAGCGCAATGAATTTATTATGATAATCCAGTTAAGGTAAAAGGCTTCTTTAAGGAGGCTCTTTTGTACAAAATCATTAGCAAGTATCGAGAGGACAGACATGTTTGAAGATTACAAATATTACCTGACAGAGCCATATGATTTTTACAAGTCCACCTGGTTTGGCATCGGCCTGGCTGTGTTTACGATCGGCGGATTCCTGCGGTTTCTGTATGAAATCATATTTTACTGGTTCAATTCGGGAAGAGCAGCATTTTATATCAGAGGCAATACCTTCGGTCCCTGGATCGATGTGTACTGCATCGTAGCACTCCTGTTTTTCCTGCTGTTTTACAGACTTCGCCGGCAGCCCTGGTTCGTGATCCTGCTGAGTGCGTTTCTGGGATGCGCCGTCCAGCTGGGGATCGGCCTTCTGCTGTACTATCTGTGTGACGGCATCCGCTTATGGAACTACAATCTGGAGATCCTGAACTTTGGCAGCCTGGGCGGTTTTATCTGCGTCAGATCCGCCATTGAATTTGCCGTACTGGCCATTCTGATCATCTATGTCGTCGTGCCGCTTTTATTCCGCATGGCATGCCGGGTCAGAAACAGTGTGTTTGTTACGATCTGGTATATCATCGGATTTCTGTGCGTCGCGGATATCGTTTACAACACGGTTGTATGCGGTTTGATGCCGAACCTTCCCAGCGCCGTGCAGATCTACAAGGGCCTGGGGCTTCGGTATATGAGTTACTGATCATCAAATATTTAAGATAGAAAGAGAACGATATGAAAACACCTTTTTACATTACTACTGCGATTGCCTACACATCAGGCAAACCTCACATTGGCAATACCTACGAGATCGTGCTGGCAGATGCCATCGCCAGATTTCGCAGGCTGGAAGGCTATGATGTCCGTTTCCAGACAGGAACCGATGAACATGGACAGAAGATCGAAGACAGGGCCACAGCGGCCGGAGTTTCCCCGAAGGAATTCGTCGACACCACAGCGGCGGAAGTGAAGCGCATCTGGGATCTGATGAATACTTCCTATGACCGTTTCATCCGGACAACGGATCCCGATCATGAAGTACAGATCCAGAAGATCTTCCGCAGGCTGTATGAGAAAGGCGATATCTATAAAGGCGCTTATGAGGGCATGTACTGCAAGGAGTGCGAAGCCTTCTATACCCAGAGCCAGTTAAAGGACGGCCGCTGCCCGGAGTGCAACATGGAAGTGCATCCGGCCAAGGAAGAGGCATATTTCTTCCGTATGAGCAAATACGCCGACCGTCTGATCGAGCATATCGAGACCCATCCGGAATTCATTCAGCCGGAATCCCGCAAGAACGAGATGATGAATAACTTCCTGAAGCCGGGTCTGCAGGATCTGTGCGTGTCCAGGACCTCCTTCAAATGGGGCATCCCGGTGGATTTTGATCCGGATCACGTAGTTTATGTGTGGATCGACGCACTGTCCAACTACATCACCGGCCTGGGATACGATGCGGACGGAAACTGCGGTGAGCTGTACAAAAAGTACTGGCCGGCAGACCTTCACCTGATCGGAAAGGATATCTTAAGGTTCCATACCATTTACTGGCCCATCATGCTGATGGCCCTTGATGTTCCGCTTCCGAAACAGATCTTCGGACATCCCTGGCTGCTGCTTGCGAAGAAGGACAACCAGGCTGATGAGGATGCGCCTGTCAAGATGAGCAAATCCCGCGGCAACGTGATCTATGCGGACGATCTGGTCAAGATCTTCGGCGTGGACGCAGTCCGGTATTTTGTGCTGCATGAGATGCCGTTTGACAATGACGGCACGATCTCCTGGGAACTGATGGTAGAGCGGGTCAATTCCGATCTGGCCAATACCCTGGGCAACCTGGTCAACCGTACCATCTCCATGTCCAACAAGTACTTCGGCGGCGTCGTGGAAGACAAAGGCAATGAGAATGAGAGCGAAGAGATCAAGGCTCTGGATGCAGGGTTCAAGGCTGGCCTCGCCGGGCTCCGGGACAAGGTGGCTTACATGATGACCGACCTTCATGTAGCGGATGCCATGACAGAGATCTGGAATCTCTACAAGAGGTGCAACAAATACATTGACGAGACAGAACCCTGGGTTCTGGCAAAACAGGAAGATCGGAAAGACCGTCTGGCCACTGTCCTGTACAATCTGATCGAAGGCATCATGATCTGTACTTCCCTGATCCAGCCCTTTATGCCGGAAACAGCGGAAAACATCGCGGCCCAGTTAAATACCAGCTTAAGGAGCTTCGACCAGCTTGACACCTTCGGACTGTACCCCTCCGGCAACAAGGTAACGGAGAAGCCGCAGATCCTGTTTGCCCGCAGGGATCTGAAGGAAGTGCTGGCACAGGTGGATAATTTATGATCTTTGATACACATGCACACTATGATGATCAGGCATTTGATGAAGACCGGGAAGAACTTCTTTCCGGTCTTTTTGAAAATGGAGTTGGCTGCGTTATGGACGCTTCCGCCGCGGTCCGGAACATGCCCTTCATCCTGGAGCTGACAAAGCGATATGAGTTCGTCTACGGCTCAGCGGGGATCCATCCCTGCGAAGCCTATCAAAGCGGCGACAATGCGGGAAAGCCCGTGATGATAAAAAGAAAATCCTCTGAAAGCTCCTTTGGCCCTCAGATGTTTGCCGCGCTGGAACTTTATGACGAAAAGGAGATCATTACGCCGGACTGGAGAGCCGGAGACCGGGAGGAACAGCTGATCCGGGCGATGCTTGCAGAGCCTAAGATCATGGCTGTCGGCGAGATCGGCCTGGATTATCATTATGAGGATACCCAGAAAGATGTACAGAAGGACTGGTTCGCCCGTCAGATTGCCATTGCCCGGGAGTTTCACCGGCCGATCTTTGTGCACAGCCGGGACGCGGCAGCCGATACCCTGGACATGATCCGGGCGGAAAAAGCGCAGGAAGCAGGCGGCATCATCCACTGCTTTTCCTACAGCAAAGAGATGGCCCGGGAATATGTGGATCTTGGATTTCTGATCGGGATCGGCGGCGTTCTGACCTATAAAAATGCGAAGAAGCTGAAGGAAGTGGCAGCTTATGTGCCCATGGACCATATCGTTCTGGAAACCGACTGCCCTTACCTGGCGCCGTCTCCCTTCCGGGGCAAGAGGAATGATTCTTCCCTGCTGTGTTATGTGGCGGAAGTCCTGGCGCAGATCAAGGGGCTTTCGGCAGAGGAGGTCATACAGATCACCGAGGAAAATGCGTGCCGGGTATACGGCATCCGCAAATGAAAACGATCCGGTACTGATCCGGCAGAAAAAGGAAAACCGCTATGGCAGGAGCAAATACAACAACCATTGAATTGCTGAAGAAATACAACTTTCCCATCCAGAAAAAGTACGGACAGAATTTTCTGGTAGATGACAACATCCTGGAGGGGATCGTCCGCGCTGCGCAGGTTTCGGAAACGGACACGGTTCTGGAGATCGGCCCAGGTCTGGGAGCCCTGACGGGTGTTTTGTGCCGGGCGGCGACGCAGGGCAGGGTGATCGCGGTAGAAGTGGACAAACTGCTGATCCCCATTCTCAAGGAGTCATTGGGGGAGTATGACAATCTGACGGTCATCAACGAAGATATCCTGAAAGTGGATCTTTCGGAACTTCTGTCGGAGGAAGACGGCATTTCCCTGGAAAAAGCCAGGGTTGTGGCCAATCTTCCTTATTACATCACCACGCCGGTGATCCTTCAGCTTCTGGATAAGAGCAGATTTATCAAGAGCATTACTGTGATGGTGCAGAAAGAAGTGGCGGAAAGGATGCAGGAAGGACCGGGCAGCAAAAGCTACGGCGCCTTATCCCTGGCGGTGCAGTATTATGCGCTGCCGCGCTATATCATGACGGTAAGCAGGAATTGTTTTCTTCCCAGGCCGGATGTGGATTCTGCCGTGATCCGGCTGGATCTTTATGAAGAAGAGGAGCGCCCGGTGAAGCCGAAGGATCAGGAGAAAATGTTCCGGATCATCCGCGCCGCCTTTAACCAGCGGAGAAAAACCCTGGCCAACGCGGTTTCCCACGACGCTTCCTTAGGCTTTAGCCGTGAGGAGATCGTTTCCGCCCTTCGGGAAATGCAGCTGTCAGAGACGGTCCGGGGAGAAGCCCTGACGCTGGAGCAGTTTTCCCGGCTGTCGGATCTTCTGGGCTGAGACAGATATCTGCAACGATTTACGGGTATGCGCGATTTTGCGGTACCCCTTGCAACGATTTTACGGGTATGCACGTTTTTATTGCCGATAATTGGCAGAAAATTGTTCACAGCCGAAAAATCATTGCATTTTCAAAGAGTATGCCCTGAAGAAGAGGAAGATGTTCTCTGGCGTCTTACCAGGGCGTAGATCAAAACCCCGATCACACAGCACAGGGCAATCCACTGGCTGGTGGAGAAGGGCCCCCACAATCCCCGGATGGTATCGCCTCGCAGAAACTCATCTGAAAAACGAACAATCCCATAGACAAACAGATAAATAGCCGGAATGGAATACCGATCGCCGTTCCTGATGTAGATCACCACCAGCAGGACGCAGATGGCAACTTCCAGCACCGCTTCCATAGGCTGTACGGGAAAACGGGGAACATCTGCGATGTGGTCGCTGATCCCCGGATTGATGTGCTCCTGTGTATACTGAATGGCCAGGATCCCATGATATTCGATACCGTAGCAGCACCCTCCCAGGGTACATCCCAGCCGCCCGAAGGCATGCATCATAGGAAATCCGCAGCAGGCGGCATTCAGGTAGGAACGGGTATTTTCATGATTGATCCGGCAGAAGATCACAACGCCCAGAAACGCTCCAAACAGACCGCCGTAAAAGACCATACCGGAAGCGGCATTGAAGACGGCTGTGAAAAAGCTCTGGATATCATAGATGGAAGAGCCGTAGTTTTCCGCGAAATGCGGAAGCCCCACCAGGAAAAACAGCAGATGGGCGCCGATGAACATGAAGAACAGGGCGAACAGGCAGCAGACGAACATACGGACCCTGTCATGGGGTCTTCTGGTCCCGACAAAGAAGACGACCAGTAAACAGCCCAGGAGTCCGGCTGCGGCACAGATGATATAAGGATCAGACAGTTTTGCAAGCATGAAGGTACTATAACAAAATCGCCAATTCATTGCAAGGGCGCGAAAAAGTGTGCTATAATGGCGGACAAATGAAAACCAGGATCATTGCAATCAATCAGGAAATAGGCTCGGAAGAGGCTGCTGCCCGTGCGGCGGGAGAGGTGCTGAAAAGCGGCGGGATCGCCGCCTTTCCTACGGATACCGTGTACGGTCTGGGAGCTGTTTATTCCGACCGGGAAGCGATCCGGAAGATTTTTGAAGCGAAGGGACGTCCGGAGAATAAACCGCTAAGTATCCTGGTGGCAGATCGCGGGCAGGTGGATCTTCTGGCAGAGGATGTCAGCGAAGAGGCGAAGAAGCTGATGAAACAGTTCTGGCCTGGGGCACTGACCCTCATTTTCCGGAAGAAAATGTCTGCTGACATTCCGGAAGAAGTAACGGCAGGCGGGGATACCATCGGGGTCCGGATGCCGGACTGTGATCTGACGATCCGCATTATCGAACAGGCAAACGCTCCGCTGGCAGCGCCGTCGGCCAATCTGTCCGGCAAAAGAAGTGCCGCCTGCGGAAAGGACGTGATCGAAGACCTGTTCGGCAGGGTTGACCTGATCATAGACAATGGGGAATGCCCGGTAGGGGTTTCTTCCACCGTGATCGATATGAGCGGGCAGAAGATGCGGATCCTTCGGGAAGGCACCGTGACCGCGGATATGATAGAGGAGATAACCGGCAGCAGGCCGGATCAGTAATATGACAAAATTTAAAAAGATTATTTTTTTGGATGAAGAAGGAACAGGCCTCAGCCCTTATGCAGAGGTCCTGTTTGACAGAAAGCTGAAGGAACGGCAGATCGAGGAGATCTCGGTGACATCCAGGGGCAATATCGTGTTATTTCCCGAACCGGCCAACCAGAAGATCGCAGAGCTGGCCAGGATGAAGGGTCTGTCCCTGGACGAGTATACTGCCAGCGCCCTTCAGGATACGGAGTTTTCCGAGAGTACGCTGATTTTGACCTTCAATGCGGACAGCAAGCAGAAGGTCTATGACAGTTTCCCCAAGGCAGCCAATGTCTATATGCTGCGGGAATTTGTAGGGGAAACAGGCGATATCACGCTTCCCCTGGGAGGCAGTATCGAAGAATATGATGCGGTTTGTGCGGTGGTGGACCGGGTCACGGACAGACTGCTGGAGAGGCTGACCCGGTCAGAGGAAACCACCTGAAAGGAGAAGGAAATGATAGCGGTCGGATGTGATCATGCAGGGTATGAGTTGAAAAATGAGCTGATCAGGCATCTTAAGGACAGAGGATTTGAGGTCGAGGATCTGGGAACGTACAGTACAGAATCCTGTGACTATCCGGACTATGCGAAGAAAGTCTGTGAGGAGGTCGTGTCCGGCCGGGCAGAGAAGGGGCTTCTGGTCTGCGGCACCGGGATCGGGATGAGCATGGCCGCCAACAAAGTCCGGGGCATCCGGGCAGCGGTGCTGTCGGATGAGTTTTCCGCCCAGGCGACCAGAGAGCACAATGACGCCAATGTACTGTGTCTCGGTGCGAGAGTGCTGGATACAGACCGGGCAGTGAAGCTGCTGGACATTTTCCTGGACACGCCTTTCTCCGAAGGGGCAAATCATATCAGAAGGATCGGCAAGCTGGAGGATGCAAGATGAGCAACAAGAGACTGGATTATATCAACTGGGATGAGTATTTTATGGGCGTTGCCATGCTGGCTGCCAAAAGGTCCAAGGATCCTTCCACCCAGGTGGGGGCCTGCATTGTCAGCCGCGACAACAAGATCCTTTCCATCGGATACAACGGCTTTCCCATCGGATGCTCCGATGATGACTTCCCCTGGGAGAAGACCGATACATCCCCGGACCATAATAAATACCTGTATTCCACACACAGTGAGCTGAACGCGATCCTGAATTACCGGGGCGGAAGTCTGGAAGGAACCAAGCTGTACGTGACACTGTTCCCCTGCAATGAATGCGCCAAGGCGATCATCCAGTCCGGGATCAAGACACTGATCTATGACAGCGACAAATACGCGGGCTCGGACAGCGTGGTGGCGTCCAAGAGAATGCTGGACGCAGCAGGAGTTTCTTATCATCAGTATCAGAAAAGCGGCCGTCAGATCACACTGGATCTGTAACGGCAACAGAAAAGCAGCCGGAAAGAAAGCATCAGATGTTCAGACAGGGTGACTGGGTAACAATCAAATACGGCGAATACCAGGGAAGCTACGGCAAGGTTTCCGGGATTCACAAAGATGGATCGGCCATGGTGATCCCCTATTCGAAAAAAGGGGAACCGGGATCCATGATCAGCCTGGACAGATCCAGCCTGGAACTGATCGAGCCTTTGATGATCAACCGGGAAGAACTGATCAAGCTGGTCACGGCCCAGGTCATGTACCGGGACATCGCGACCCATGTTTTCCCGATCTTTAATATCCGGGCAGAGCAGGAGTATCCGCTGCAGGCAGAGGATATCGCCCAGGCCCTGCGCAATATCAACCGGAGCAAAGATCCCCTGGGACGGTTCAAGGAATGGTTCTGGCTGATCCAGAATATTTTCTATCAGGACCTGGATATCGAGAGACGGTATAAGGAAGAGATCTTTTCCGACGCTCCGGAAACGGAGGACGAGCTGTTTTCCACGATCTTTTCCCTGACGGAAAAGCTTTACTGGAAGCTGGAGGAACGGTTTGTTTCCCGGGAGGATTCTGAAAAATATATCGTACGGTTTGATGATGATTCCCATTGGGACGACAGCCTGCTGGGCAGTACCAATCTGGAGGAGACCGCTTACAAAGCGGTCTGCGAAGATATTGCCGGCAGGGTAAGGACCTTTGAATACAACCGGGAGAGGCCCCGGGAAGAGTGGATCTACTGTCTGTCTCAGAAACGGCACATCATCAATTCCTATGAAAATGACGAGGAATTAAAACAAGCGTCTCCGGCAGACAAAGCCCTGTATCGGGAATGTGTCAGAGACCTTGCCGAAAAGAACGACACCCAGGCGATGAAGATCCTGGCCTGGGGCTATCTGGAAGGAAGCCCTGTCTACCGGCAGAGTTTCCGGCAGGCAGAAAAGCATCTGCAGAAGCTGTACCGGGAAACCGGAGATCCTTTTGCGGCCAATGCTCTGGGATGCATCTGCTATGAAGGCTTGGCAGGAAAAGGGGAGCCGGAGTACGAGAAGGCGTTCCGGTATTTTTCCTACGGGGCTCTTGCAGGGATCGACGAATCGATCTATCATGCAGGTGATATGCTGATCCACGGGTACGGGACGGTGAAGAACATCGACACCGGCATGAACCTGATCGTGGACGGATACAAGGATACCATGTACCGGTTCAGTGAAGGAGAGTTTGACAACCGCTTCGCGGACTATGCCCTGGAGATGGGAAATATCTGCCGGGAAGACCTGATCCTGGGGATGGGAGTCCGGGATGCGTATAAGTTCTATCTGGAAGCGGGATTTGCCATCAAAAAGCGCATGAAAGCAGGCGGATTTTTCCGGGATGATATCACGGCGGACAGGATCCAGCAGGCCCTGCGCGAGATCAGGGAAGAGTACAAGCCTGACCGGGACCGAAGCGTCCTGAAGGCAGATTTCCCGATCTACATCAGTCACATTTTTGAGGACAAGTTTCCGATCCGGGTAACGCTGGGTAAAAGCAGGAGCGGTCCTTTCCTGAAGATGGGCAGATTCCGCCTGATCCCGGGAGAAGAACCCAAATTCCTGGTAACATTTCCCGAACTGTCTTATGTCAGCCTGGTGTCGGAGCTTACGTTCCGCCTGGAGCAGGTGGGCGTCATGAAGACCCCGGAGAGCGGGGAGACATTCCTGGCGGACGGATTTACCAAAAACGACCACACCAATGCCCTTGAATTCTACTCCGGCGGGGAATGTATCGCTGCGGTCGAGGCAAAATGGTTCGTGATCGATGTAACAAAAGAAAAGATGCTGATGAAAATGAACGGAGAGCTGGTCTGAGAAGGACCGGCCCGGTTTGGAGAAGAAAACTATGAGCGGAACAATCAAAAAAACACTGGCTCTCATGACGGTAGCCCTGATCGTGATCATCGTGATCATTGTGATCCTGGCTTCCAGGGATACGGTGATCAAGGCGCCGGAAGAGCTTGGTGAGACGATCATCACGGAAAAAGCAACTGAGGAGCCGACCGAGGCGCCTCAGGAAGTGGAAACCACAACGGAACCGACTTCCGTAGACCTTCCGAACGAGAAAGAAGTAAGATTCTATATCGGCGGAGGCGGCGTCATGGATCTGGTCACATCCTACAGCAGCGTATGGACGCCGGACGAGGATATCGCTATTTTCGAAGCGATCAATTCCGACGAGCAGACGATCTATTATGATGACTACTACATGCTCCATGAATCCTACTGGAACGCTGTGGATACGCAGACCCAGTATAAGATCGGCTATGAATTAAGATTTACTGTAAATGGCGAGGAAAAGGTGTATACTATACTGGAACCCGGGGACATTTCCGGCAATCCGGACCTGTTCATGGGAGATGCCGCACAGGATGAGGTGACCGGCTATATGGGCGTCTGGGTGTACAATGATATCGGCCAGACCGGGACCTATATCCATCTGACCCAGGCGGACATGGCGGACGGAGTACTGATGACTTCCATCAAGTTAAGGCCTACGCCGCAGTCGGATCAGATCAGCAATTTCCGGCTGAAGACATTTTCCTATTCTTCTGATGAGGAATTCAATTCCGCCGGACAGTACATCGGGACCCACGGCTATGAGATCCCGGTGATCAATGAAGGCTGATATCTGATATCCTGCACCTTATCACAGGCAGAGCATATCAGCAGAACATAAATTTGTTGTAAACAAAATACAGGAGGTTGTGTTATGAGCGAGAAAAAGGGAATCATCCAGGAGTTTAAAGAATTTATCAGCCGTGGCAATGTGATAGATCTGGCCGTTGGCGTTATCATCGGTGCTGCATTCAAGGCAATCGTTGATTCGCTGGTAGGCGATCTGATCTCTCCGCTGATCGGTTCTATTTTCAACATGGACTTTTCTCATCTGTCCGTCAACATTAACGGGGCGGAACTGATGTACGGTAATTTCATCATGTCAGTCCTGAACTTCTTTATCATTGCCCTTGTGCTGTTCTGCATTATCAAGGCATTTAACAAAGCCCGCAATGCAGTCAAGAAACCCGTGGAAGAAGCTCCCGCAGCTCCGACCACAAAGGTCTGCCCATTCTGCAAGAGTGAGATTGCCATTGATGCAACCAGATGCCCGCACTGTACTTCTGAACTGAAAGACTGAGGCGTCCGGGACGTTAGGACCCCATATCTGCAAAAGTGAAAAAATGACGGTTTCCGCCCGGCGGGAACCGCCTTTTTTTCGGCATTTTGCAGTATGGCTATTTCATAGAAAGCATTTGTATTACAAAATACATTATGCTATAATGCTGTGGTTAACAAACTGACTTTTCGGGGAACTTTATGGAACAGTATTTCATCAGAGGCGGAAAACCGCTGAGAGGCATAGTGGACATCTGCGGCGCCAAGAATGCCGCGCTTGCCCTGATCGCCGCATCGATCCTGACCTGCGAACCAGTTATTATCAGCAACCTGCCGGATGTAAGTGATATCAATCTGCTGCTGGACGCGATCGCACAGATCGGAGCTGTGGTTGAACGAATAGACAGGCATACCGTTAAGATCATTGGGGCAACTGTTAATTCCTGTACCCTTAATTATGAATATATCAGCAAGATTCGTGCTTCCTATTACCTTCTGGGAAGTCTTTTAGGACGCTTTCATAAAGCGGAAGTGGCGATGCCGGGCGGCTGCGTCATCGGGGCGAGACCTATTGACCAGCACATCAAGGGATTTGAAGCCCTTGGCGCGACGGTGGACCTTGAAGACGGACAGGTCAAGGCGAAAGCGGACGAACTGGTGGGCAGCCATATTTATTTTGACGTTGTTACCGTCGGCGCTACCATTAATGTAATGCTGGCAGCCGTTTTGGCGGAAGGCAGCACGATCATTGAGAATCCTGCCAAGGAACCTCATGTGGTTGATCTTGCCAATATGCTCAACAGTATGGGAGCTCATGTCAGAGGCGCGGGCACGGATGTGATCAGGATCAGGGGCGTCAAGTCTCTGCATGCGACAGAGTACACCGTGATCCCGGACCAGATCGAAGCAGGGACCTTCCTGTTTGCAGGCGCTGCAACGGGCGGCGATGTGACAGTCAACAACGTGATCCCGAAGCATCTGGAGTCCATTACGGCAAAGCTGGAAGATCTGGGATGCTTTATCGAAGAGTACGATGAAGCCGTCAGAGTTGTGGCGGGCACCCGTCTTCAGTCGACGCAGGTCAAGACACTGCCGTATCCGGGATTTCCGACGGATATGCAGCCACAGATGACAGTGGCGCTGACTCTTGCAGACGGGATCAGTACCGTAACGGAGAGCATTTTCGAAAACCGGTTCAAATATGCCGGCGAACTTGCGCGTATGGGTGCCAGGATCAAGATTGAATCCAACACGGCGATCATTACGGGCGTGGAAAAACTGAAAGGCGCTCAGGTCAGCGCACCGGACCTCAGGGCCGGCGCAGCGCTCACCATTGCCGGTCTAGCAGCGGAAGGCTGTACGCAGGTCGGCGGGATCGAGTTCATTCAGCGAGGATATGAAGACTTCGATGTCAAGCTAAGGAGTCTGGGCGGAGACGTCAGAAAGATCGACCCGCAGAACCAGAGTGAGATCGATAAATTCAAACAAAAATGCAGCTGAAACGAGTAGGAGATATCCTACTCGATTTGCTGATGATATGGAGATGAATCAATGAGCAAAAGAGTATTTACTTCGGAATCCGTGACGGAAGGGCATCCGGACAAGATCTGCGATACGATTTCCGACAGCATCCTGGATGCGATCATGGAGCAGGATCCCTGCGGAAGGGTTGCCTGTGAGGTCTGCACGACCACGGACTTTGTCCTGGTGATGGGAGAGATCACAACAACCGCAAAAGTGGATTATGAACAGATCGTAAGGCAGACCATCCGGGAGATCGGATATACGGATGCTTCCATCGGATTTGACGCCGATACCTGCCAGGTACTGATCAAGCTGGATACGCAGTCGCCGGATATCGCCATGGGCGTAGACCGCTCCCTGGAAAGCAGGGACGGCGCCGGTGCCGATGATGACAGCGAAGGAGCCGGTGATCAGGGACTGATGTTCGGATTTGCCTGCAATGAAACCCCGGATTATATGCCGCTTCCCATTTATCTGGCTCACAAGCTGACCCGGAAGCTGACGCAGCTCAGAAAAGACGGCGTACTGCCATACCTTCGTCCGGACGGCAAAGCCCAGGTGACCGTGGAATACGATGAAGAGCACCATCCGGTCCGCATCGATACCGTCGTCTGTTCCACACAGCATGATGAAAGCGTTACCCAGGAGCAGCTTCACAGGGATATTAAGGAAATGCTCTTCAAGGCAGTGCTCCCGGCAGAACTGGTGGATGAAAAGACCAGATACTACATCAATCCCACCGGTCAGTTCATCGTCGGAGGACCTCATGGGGATTCCGGCCTGACAGGCCGCAAGATCATCGTAGACACCTATGGCGGCATGGGCCGTCACGGCGGCGGCGCATTTTCCGGAAAAGACTGCACCAAGGTGGACCGTTCCGCCTCCTATGCAGCCAGATACATCGCCAGGAACATTGTGGCAGCAGGACTTGCGGATCGGTGTGAGATCCAGATCTCCTATGCGATCGGCGTAGCCCGTCCTACCTCTGTCATGGTAGATACCTTCGGAACAGGACGCGTTGCGGACTCTGTCCTGGAACAGATCGTGAGCGAACATTTTGACCTGAGACCGGCAGCGATCATCCGGATGCTGGACCTTCGCCGGCCGATCTACAGAAAAACAACCAACTACGGACATTTCGGAAAGAGCGATGCAGGCCTGAGCTGGGAAAAGGATGACAAGGCAGATGAGCTCAGAGAAGCTGCAGGACTCAGGTAATATACAGCAGTACCCGGGAGGGATAGAAGATTATGGCAAATGATAAAAAATTAGTTGAAGACATTACACCGATGAGCGAGGATTTTGCCCAATGGTATACGGATGTAGTCAAAAAAGCAGAGCTTATGAGATATTCATCCGTTAAGGGCTGCATGATGATCCTTCCCAATGGCTATGCGATCTGGGAGAACATCCAGAAGAACCTGGACGCCATGTTCAAGGAAACAGGGGTAACCAATGTATATATGCCCTTGTTCATCCCGGAAAGCCTGCTGGAAAAAGAAAAAGACCATGTAGAAGGATTCGCTCCGGAGTGTGCCTGGGTTACCATGGGCGGCGGAGAAGAGCTGGAAGAACGTCTGGTCGTAAGACCTACTTCCGAGACCTTGTTTTGTGAGCTGTATTCCAATATCGTACAGTCCTACAGGGATCTTCCCAAGCTGTACAACCAGTGGTGTTCCGTGGTCAGATGGGAAAAGACCACCAGACCGTTCCTTCGTTCCTCCGAATTCCTGTGGCAGGAAGGGCACACAGTTCATGCCAGTGCCGAAGAAGCGCAGGCAAGAACAGAGCTGATGCTGAATGTCTATGCGGATTTCTGCGAGAAATATCTGGCGATCCCCATGATCAAAGGCCGCAAGACGGACAAGGAAAAGTTCGCCGGAGCAGAGGCGACCTACACGATCGAAGCCCTGATGCATGACGGAAAAGCCCTGCAGAGCGGAACCAGCCACAATTTCGGCGATGGATTTGCCCGTGCTTTCGGCATCCAGTTTACGGATAAAGACAACACCCTGAAATATGTCCATCAGACTTCCTGGGGACTTTCCACCAGAACCATCGGCGCCCTGATCATGGTGCACGGAGATGATGACGGCCTGGTGCTTCCGCCGAGGATCGCACCGGTACAGGTCATGGTCGTTCCGATCGCCCAGCACAAAGAGGGCGTTCTGGAAAAATCCCGCGAGCTGTACGATACCCTGAAGGCAGCCGGGATCAGCGTCCAGCTGGATGACTCCGACAAGAAGCCGGGCTGGAAGTTCGCGGAGCAGGAGATCAAGGGAATCCCGCTGCGTGTAGAGATCGGCCCCAAGGATATGGAAAACAATCAAGCCATCGTGGTGCGCCGCGATACCAGGGAAAAGATTACGGTCTCCCTGGACGAGCTTGCTGCAAGGATCTTCGAGATCATGGAGCAGATGCAGAATGACATGTACAACCGTGCCCTGAAGCATCGCCAGGAGCATACTTACGATGCCCATGATTATGAGGAGTTCAAAGACATCATCAACGACAAGCCGGGATTCGTCCGCGCTATGTGGTGCGGTGATCAGGCCTGCGAGCTGAAGATCAAGGAAGACACCACGGCAACCTCCAGGTGCATGCCCTTCGAGCAGCACCGGATCGCCGAAACCTGTGTCTGCTGCGGGAAACCCGCAAAGACCCTGGTATACTGGGGCAAGGCATATTAAAAAGAAAATGTGTTGTGAAAGGAGCTGCTGCGGCAGCTCCTTTTTTGCACAGCTTTTGGGGTTTTTGGAAAATGCTGTGAATAAGGGGGGGTCTGAAATCCCGGGAAAGAGAACCTGCATCAAATGTGAAGCTGTGCATGATTTTTTGTAAAATATCCGAGGGTATGCATGATTTCTGCTCCTGAAAAGGGGTCAAAATCATGCATACCCTCGATTTTGCTGCACGGCATTTTTGAAAATCATGCATAGCGTCTGTTTTGTTACACATTTTTTCGAAAAATCATGCACAGCCTCGATTTCAATACATCGTGCCGCTGCAGCGCATACCAAAACATTTTGTAGTAGGATGTTTCCTGCATTTTATGGTAAACTACAATAGTTAAGTATCTGAATCGTAAAAAAGGCAGAAGAACCATGCAAAGCAGTAAGATCCTTGAATTAAAGCTAATGGTCCCGGACCCGGTATCTAAGATCCTGGAGGTGCTCAAATCCAGCGGCTACGAGGCCTATATCGTAGGCGGCTGTGTTCGGGATGCCCTGCTGGGACGGGTTCCGGAAGACTGGGACATCACGACCTCCGCGCTTCCGCAGGAGGTGAAGAAACTGTTTCGCAATACCGTGGACACCGGCATCCAGCACGGAACCGTAATGGTGATCCTGGAAGGCGCCGGCTATGAAGTGACGACTTACCGGATCGACGGCCCATATATGGACAGCCGTCATCCGTCCAGTGTGACCTTTACCCGCTCCCTGGATGAGGATCTGAAGCGCAGAGATTTTACGATCAATGCATTTGCCTGGGATGAAAACGGTCTCATCGACCGGTTTGACGGGCTCTCGGATCTGGAGAACCGGATCATCCGCTGCGTCGGGGTTCCGGCAAAGCGGTTTGAGGAAGATGCCTTGCGGATCATGCGGGCAGTCCGTTTTTCCGCGCAGCTGGGATTTGAGATCGAGCCGGAAACCGCCCGGATGGCGCAGTGCTATGCGGACAAGCTGGCGGATATCAGCATGGAACGGATCCGGGTGGAGTGGGAGAAGACTCTGCTGTCCGATCATCCTTGCCAGGTCAACCGGTATGCGCAGCTTAACATGGCCCCTTACATTATAAAGGAGCAGGCGGAAAAATGTTTTGATCCGGCCAACGATCCGCTGCTTCTGGACCTTTTCGAAAGACGAAAAGAGGCTCGGAGGCAGGGAAAAGATGGAGAGCGCGGCCGAAGGCTCCTGATGGCAGCGTTTTTCGGCAGCCTGACGCCGGAAGAAGCGGACCGGGCGTTCCGGGGACTGAAATACGATAACCAGACCAGACAGGCGGTGGTGCAGATCCTCAGATATCAGGATACGGAGCTTGCACAGGACCGGATCCTGATCAAACAGCAGCTGAACCGCATGGGGGAAGAGACCTTCTTTTCCGTGCTGGAGCTGAAGGAAGCAAGGATTTCCTCCGGCACAGAAAGAGATATTTCCGTATCCGGGAGGGCGTCTGCGGAGCTGCTGGACCTTGTCCGGAAGACGGCGGAGGATATTCTGGAAACGAAAGAGCCGTTCCTGCTGTCGCATCTGGCAGTCACCGGAAATGACCTGATCGCAGCCGGGGTCACACCCGGAAAGAAAATAGGAGATTTTCTTGAAAATATATTGCAGAAAGTTATTCAATCTCCTACACTAAACAGGAAAGAGGTGCTTTGTAATTCAAAGTTTTTATCGGAGGTGGAGTATGAGTGCAAAAACAATTTATGAAAGCTGGCTGAACAATCCGGGGCTGGATGAAGGAATCAGAAAAGAACTGGAAGCGATCAGCGGGGATGAGAAAGAGATTGAAGAGAGGTTTTACCGGGAGCTGGAGTTCGGTACCGCAGGACTCAGGGGTATCCTTGGCGCCGGAACAAACCGTATGAATATATATACTGTCGCCAAAGCAACACAGGGACTGGCTGACTACATCAACAGCAGGGAAAATGCAGGTTATGCAGCCAACGCTGTCGCGATTGCTTACGATTCCAGACATATGTCACCGGAATTCGCTGATATCAGCGCTTCCGTCCTGAATGCCAACGGCATCAAGGCCTATGTATTTGACAGCCTTCGTCCGACACCGGAACTGAGCTTTGCCATCCGGTATCTGAAATGTATCGCCGGCATCAATGTGACGGCAAGCCATAACCCGGCAGAATACAACGGCTACAAGGTTTACTGGGAAGACGGCGCCCAGGTATCGGAGCCCTTTGACCAGCAGATCATGGACTGTGTCAATAAAGTGGAAGATATGCTTTCCCCGAAGCTGATGCCCAAGCAGGAAGCCATCGACAAGGGCCTGTATGTTCAGATCGGAGAAGAAGTGGACAACGCCTTTATGGACGCTGTCTATGAGACCGTCAGAGAAAAGGAACTGGTTAAGGAAAGAGGTTCGGAAGTACGTATCGTTTACACGCCGCTCCATGGCGCCGGCATCAAGATCGTTCCGAAGCTTCTGAAGAAAGCCGGATTTACCGATGTCCATGTCGTTAAGGAACAGGAAGAACCGGACGGTGCTTTCCCGACGGTGGCTTATCCCAATCCGGAAGTCAAGGAAGCTCTAAAGCTTGCTCATGAACTGGCTGTTAAGGTCGATGCGGATCTTGTGATCGGAACCGATCCCGACTCCGACCGTATGGGCGTTATGGTCAAGGACCATGAAGGAAACTTCCGCAACCTGACCGGCAACCTGATCGGCTGCATGCTCTGTGAATATGAATTAAGAAGCCTGAAAGAATCCGGCCGTCTTGCTCCGGACAGCTATGTGGTCAGATCCATCGTTTCCAGCCAGCTGGCGGATCAGGTGGCGGCTGCCTACGGCGCAGAACTGAAAGAAGTTCTGACAGGATTCAAGTGGATCGGAAGAAAGATCCTGGAGTCCGAGCAGACAGGAAAGGGCACCTTTATTTTCGGCTTTGAAGAGAGCTGCGGTTATCTGGCAGGTCCTTATGCAAGAGACAAAGACGCCTGCGGCGCTGCACTGTCCATGAGTGAAGCCTGCATTTTCTACAAATCCAAAGGCATGTCCTTATGGGATGTAGCCCAGGATATGTACAAACGTTACGGATTTGTACAGGAGGAGACCATTTCCATTACCAGAGCGGGACAGGAAGGACTCAAGGAGATTGCCGGCATCATGGACAAACTCCGCAATGAGCCTTACGAGAAGATCGCAGAGTATCCGGTTGTGAAGTTCAGGGATTTCACCAAACCGGAAGAGACCGGATTTGCGAAGACCAATGCCCTTTACTATACGCTGGAGAATGGCTGGGTATGCGTAAGACCTTCCGGAACGGAACCGAAGATCAAGTATTATATCGGTGTCCGCGCCGACAGCCCGGAAAATGCACAGAAAATGGTTGATGAGATCCGCACCTTTTTGGTCGGCTAAAGTACCCAAAAAGGAGCATCCGTGACAAAAGCGCATTGGTTAACAGGGCTGATCATCCTGGCTGTGATCGCTGCTGTTCTGTGTTCGGGTACGATCTACGCAGAACGGTATGCAGGTGATCCCGAGAGCATTGCCGCTCCCGGCGCGATCGATATCTCCAATCATCTCCGGGAAGAATCCTGGAGCTGGGACGGAAGTTTCGTCCGGTATGAGGAAGACGGGTTTATTTCCCGGGTCGGCGTCGACGTTTCCAAATGGAACGGAGACATTGACTGGTTTGCCCTGAAAGAGCAGGGCGTGGAATTTGCCATTATCCGTGTCGGATTCCGGGGATATGAGAACGGGGAGATCGTCCTGGATGACAGATTTTACGAATATATGGACGGCGCTTCGGCTGCCGGTCTGGATATCGGGGTCTATTTCTTTTCTCAGGCGATCGATGAAGATGAGGCTGTAGAAGAGGCCCAGTTTGTGCTTTCCCATATCGCCGGTTATGATATCAGCCTTCCGGTTTATTTTGACACGGAGGAAGCCGGTTATGGCGAAGCCCGGACGGAACCGGTGGCTACAGGAAGCTTTACCCTGAATGCGGAAGCATTCTGCGATACGATCGAGGCAAATGGCCTGAGGGCCGGCGTTTATGCTTCCAACGACTGGATCCGCCGGAACCTGGAACTGGCGTGGCTGACAGATTACGAGATCTGGTATGCGCAGTACAATGACACCCCCGGAAGGGAGTACGGATTTGATATGTGGCAGTATTCAAGCCGGGGAGACCTTTATGGATGCGATACTTACCTGGATATGAATGTCCGGGTGGAATACGTCGGATAGCCGGTGCGTTAATTGTCCAAAACAGAATAATACATCATGCTTATTGGCTGGACTGCTCCTTTTTCCAGGGACAGTCCGGCATTATAATACCCTCAGAAAGAAAAAAGGGGGTACAAACCTATGATCACAATGTTAATTATTATCGGCGTTGTTCTTTTATTAGGAGCTGTTTTCGGTCTGGCATTCAGTATTACAGGCGCTGTGCTGACAGCCTGCTTCTGGGTCCTGAAGCTGCCGATCGTGCTGGTCATGTGGGCGATAGGAGTTGTCTGCTGCTGCACGATCCTGCTGATCCCGCTGGGACTGCTGCTGTTTAAAACAGGAAGTGCCATGCTGATCTGCTGAGACCTTTGTGACAGGGCGAGGATATTGACAGTCCGGCAGGCCTGGAATATCATTTGCATAAACATTTCAAAGCAGAAAGGAGAAGACCAATGGACAGATATGTGCCGCTCAACAAGAAGAGCAAAAAGGAACAGAAAAAATTTCACGACATGCAGCGCAGTACCTGGAACGGACTGAATCCGGCCACGAGGACGCAGCCAAACGGAAAAGGGTACGACCGAAACAAACTGAAACAAAGAGACCTACGAAACAGCAGGAAATTCGAGACCGAAGGACCTGCTGTTTTCTGTTTGTGCGCAGGCTCTTCGCAGTTTACATAAAATAATGCGGGATCAGCCCTGACAGATCGTTTGTGGAGAACGGATGGCTGCTGCTTTCAAAGGTCAGTACCAGCTGGTCTCCGGGGAAAATGCCGTTCTGCATATAGATGGAGAGTTTCTCAATGGCGCTGCTGCAGTAATCGGGATCGTCCATCATTCCGAAATGCTCCAGGATATATTCTTTCCTTGTGCGTTTGTTGAGAATGATAAAATCCGGCCGGAAGATCCTTCCGTCTTTCAACTGCAGAGGATATTCGTAGCGGTATGGGATCCCTGCATAATAGAGTGTATCGGCAATGATCTTTTCCGTCTTGGAGCGGACCCGCTCGCCCCGGGCGGTATAGTATTCGGGAGCTCCTTCCTTGAATGGGGCGGCAGGGTACGTTACAGAAAGCCATTGCCTGACATAAGTGTCGTCATCCCAAAATGGCGTCCGTATCATCTGCCGCAGGTCATCGGGCATTCTTTTGCAGATGTCCCGGATCGCCGGGGGATCATAGTCTTTCAGAAATCTGTCAATGGCGCGGATCTGTTTCAGAAGAACCCGGCGGAGCGCACGGTCGTATTTTTTCTGTGCCAGCTTCCGGATCAGATCCAGGTCCTTCTTCCGGATGTAGGTTCTTTGTGTCATGCCGCCTGTCTTTGTCAAATGGTAATAGATGGGCTGATTATTTTGATAGCTTATATTGAGCGATCCCTCCGGAGCATTTTTCAATCGCATTGCAATAGCATCCATCTCTTTACTCCATGTTTTCATATCTGATATCAGTTTTGATGTTATCTCCTGTGCCATATGTCCTCCTGTTCTTGTTTGAATGAATTTCATTTTTTAAGTGATTTGTCGTGAGTCATGTAGAAAAAAGGTTTTTAAAAAAATACATGATATATTTCGGGTAAAAATCATGTAAAAATAAAAGAAATGTAAAAATACATGAAAAAATCGGGTTGATTTTCATGTAAAAAAACAAGTTCCGAAAAAATACATGAAAAAAACAAAGAAATTTTCATGTAAAAAAACAAAAAAGAAAAATCTACATGAAAAACCGCTTCAAATCTTCATGTAAAACTAAAAAACCTCCTGATTTACATGAAAACTACTGTGCCATCGAACGGGCAGGATTAATAAAGAATGATCCATTGGATCATGTATCGATTGATGTGCATGAATACTATAGCGCAGACACTTAAGATATGCAAGGTGCAGAAGAAACACGAACCAGGCAGCAAGCGTGACAAAAAAACCGGGCGGATCCGAAGATCCGCCCGGCTGCTGTAACCATATAGTTTGCAGAAGAAATTACTCGTCTGCCGGTTCGAAGTCGAAATGTGTCCAGACCGGAACACCGGTGTACTCCAGAAGCTCTTCTTCGCCGTTCAAGGCACGGATGGCGCCGCTTGCAAGGGCTTCCATCTCGAAATCGCCTGCGAGGACGATGAACTCACCGATCCAGCCGGCATATTTCTTGACATTGGCGATGAAATCGACATCGTTGGAAACGCCGCCGGTCATGACGATGGCGTCAACCTTGCCTTCCAGCACACAGGCGTAGGAGCCGATGTACTTGGCCAGGTTGTAGGCGAATGCCCGGTAAACCAGTTCTGCCCACTGATCGCCGTTCTTGATGCGGTCCTTGATCTCCAGCATGTTGTCTGTTCCTACAAGGCCTAACAGACCGCCGGTCTTGGAGACTTTTGCTTTCATCTCATCCAGGGTGTATTTGCCGGAGTAGCACATCTTCACGATAGGAAGGACCGGGACATAACCGGTACGGTTCGGGGAGATGGGGCCGTCGCCGTTCAGCACGTCGTTGCCGTCCACGATCTTGCCGTGCTTGTGGGCTGCGATGGAAAGTCCGCCGCCGACGTGGCAGACGATGAGATTGCAGTCATTGTAGTTCTTGCCCAGCTGTTTTGCAGCGCGGATGGCGACTTCCTTCTGATTCAGGACGTGGATGTGGCTTTCCCTGTGGATGCCCTTCATACCGGAAATCCTGGAAACATCATCGAACTCGTCCGCATCGGGCGGATTCACCAGATAAGCCGGTTTGTCTGTATCAGCTGCAAATCTGCCGATGATCTGGGCACCTAAGATGGCCGGATGCTCCATCAGTCTGCCGGAGGAGCAGTCCTCCAGGATCTTGGCATTGACCGGGAAGATACCGGTGGTGGTGGACTCGAGACCGCCGGAATAGGCTGCAAATGCATCCATATCTTCGATCTTGATGTTGTTTTTCTTCAGCTCTTCCAGGATGGTTTCCACCCTGTAGGGAAGCTGGTCGGAAACTCTGGCAAATGTTTTTAGTTTGGCAACATCGTGCTGCACATTGGCCTTAAAGAGTCTTTCCTCACCGTCAAATACGGCAAGTTTCGTAGATGTTGAGCCGGGGCTCAGTGTGAAGATCTTGTATCCCATTTTTACCCTCCAAATAATGTGATCCTAAGTTACGGAAAAATTATAACAGACTTTATTTTTGCTGTCAGTCATTTTTGTGAAGTTCGTAGAATTCGTTGTAGTCCTTCAGCATATATTTCAACAGCTGCGGGGTGTCCAGCTGGTAAGGACACCGGGAAGCGCAGGTGCCGCATTCCAGACAGTCGTTGATGCGGTTCATCTTTTCATGCCATTCGTCGGACATATACGGTTTATAAGGCGAGCGGCGAAGGAGCATGTTCATGCGGGCGGCGTTGTTGATCGGAATTTCAACGGGGCAGGGCAGACAGTAGCCGCATCCCCGGCAGAAATTGCCGGCCAGCGCTTTACGGTCCTCCTCGATCTGTGCCCGGAGTTCTTCGTTCATTTCCGGATCCCTGCGGTCTGCGTCCAGCCACTGTTCCATCTCTTCCATCGTCTGGACTCCCCAGATCGGGACTACGTTGGGGTACTGTTTCATAAAGGCGTGGCAGGCATCCACGTTGGTGATCAGTCCGCCGGCCAGGCCTTTCATGGCGATGAAGCCCATGCCTTTTTCTTCGCATTTTCTGGCAAGATCCAGATCCCGCTGTGCGGAAATATAGGAGAACGGAAACTGGAGCGTTTCGAACCAGCCGCTTTCAACGCATTGTTCCGCCACTTCGATCAGATGTGCCGTCACGCCGATGTGCCTGATAAGCCCCTGTTCCTTAGCTTCCAGAGCAGCGGCGAAAGCACCGTTCGGATCATTTCGGTCAGGCATCTTGCTGACACAATGGAACTGGAACAGATCCAGATAATCTGTCTGCAGCATCTTAAGGCTGTTGCGGATATTTTTCCAGGTCCCTTCTTTGTCTGTCGTCTGGCTCTTGGTGGCGATCACGATCTCCGAACGGACGTCATGAAGCGCCAGGCCGATCTTGTATTCACTGTCGGTATAGGCATTGGCTGTATCATAAAACCGGATGCCGCCTTCATAAGCCCTGCGGATCAACTTCACGGCATCTTCCGTGGTGCATCGCTGCAAAGGAAGGCACCCGAGAGCAGGGGCAGTGGCAGTAAGCCCGGTGTTTCCCATCTTTATGTATCGCATATGGACTCCTTTCCGTGATGATCATCTGTATTGCTGTTATAACTATAACAGTGATCGGGGCTGCTTTCAAGAAGCGGCGCTGTATACAGGGCGGAACAGGGCAGGAAACATGACGGCCGGCAGGACAGAAAGAAACAGAATCGTAATAATTTGACAGAATCTAACAAAAATACATACTTCAATACATTATTAATATTGCATGAAGTTTTATACAATGGTACAATGTGTCCGTGCTTCACTATCATGAGGTTTATTAAGTAAGGAGAGGGATATATATGAAAGTTTTAGGAATCAGTGCCGGCAGGCATAACGGAAACTCTGATATTGCTGTAAAAGAAGCTCTTTTGGCATGTCAGGAAGCCGGTGCAGAGGTAATCTTTATCAATCTGTTTGATTATAACATTCTGCCCTGTACAGGATGCGAGTCCTGCACCATGATGATGGGCGACGTCATGATGGGCAAGAGAGAGGATTATCCCGGCTGTGTATTGAAGAACAAAGATGATATGGACAGGATCATGGATGTGTTCCAGAGCTGCAATGGTCTGATCCTCGGATGCCCGACCTACGATCTGCTGCCGTCCTCCCTGTATCTGAGATTTGCCCAGAGATTCCTGGCATATGAGCTGGCATTCCGCATCAAGATCGGACAGGTCAAAGAGAATCCGCACATGGTTGCTGGTCTGATCGCTGTCGGCGGTTCCTGCCATGACTGGCAGGGCCTGAGCCTTGAAGCTCTGAGCGCTACCATGTTTACCACTTCCGTACGGGTTGTTGACCAGTATATGGTCACCAGAGTCGGACGTCCCGGCAATATTGTGATCCGTCCGGATCATCTCGAGAGAGTCCGCAAGATGGGCCAGAATATCGTGGAATGCATCAAGACACCGGTGGAAGAGCGCAAATGGATGGGCGATCCGGACTTCGGTCTGTGCCCGAACTGCCATGGCGGCCTGGTCTTCAGAGGCGATGTTCACTGGGACGGCATCAAGTTCCCGTATGAATGTGCAGTCTGCGGTGCCGGCCTGGAGCTGAAGGACGGCAAGTTTGTTCTGGTAGAGAACGGACTTTGCAGAGACAGGAACGAGGATGAGGCAAGAGGCTACCATCTGGATGAGATCGTGGCGACCAGGATCGATTTCATGAAGAGAATGGCGGAAGAACCGGAAGTCAAGGAGACGATCAACAAATACAAAGAGATCAAGTTCCCGACGATCTGAGCAAAGCAAAAAGAGGCAAAGAGAGGCTAGTTCCCTTCTATATAATGTGAAGAAACCAGAGAATGCACCGTCTGCACAGTCATGTGTGACGGTGTATTCTCTGTCTGCAGAAAAATATATCCGAAAGAGTTTTTTGCGCAGCACAGAAGCTCATCATGCAATATGTCCAATCTGCAGGACTTTCTTATAGTCAAAATCATCATATCTCTTCAACCTTTTAAAAAAAACGTTATAGTTATTCTCATAACAACAGTTGTTAAACTGTATTTTTTGGGATACAATATTTAAGTTATATGAAGGAGTCCGATACATGGAATTATTTTACGAAAGTGATAAGACGTTTGAGCAGCTGATGAAGGAAAAGAAGAACTTTGTCTTCATCGGTGAGGCGGGAAGCGGCAAGAGTGAGATCATCTTGAATATTGCTCATATGCTGGCGGAAAGGACCGGCCGGAAGGTGGACCTTTTTGACCTGGACCAGACAAAGCCTCTGTTTCGTTCCAGGGATATGCAGGAAGCATTTGCCAGGGACGGCGTAGACATTCATTTTCAGGAACAGTTCCAGGATGCTCCTACTTCCGTAGGCGGCGTGCGGGCTTCTCTTTATGGAGACGGCTATACGCTGCTGGATATCGGCGGCGGGCATCAGGCGGCGAAATTCGCGGGAAGTTACAGCGATCTTCTGGCAAAGGAAGATTCGGTCCCTGTCTATATCGTCAATTCCTACAGGCCATGGACCAGAAGCCTGGAGGGTGTTGACGGGACCATGTCCCATATCCTGAAGTCGATCCGTCTGGACCATATCTATGTGCTCGGCAACCCGAATCTGGGTTACATGACAACCGAAGATGAATTCATTCAGGGACTGGATAAGATAGATGAACTGTTCGACGGGCTCACAACCGTGAACAGCGCCTGCGTAAGGAAGGGAATTTACGAAGCAGTCAAGGACAGGACAGACAAACATCTGATCCCGATCAATCTTTATCTGACCTATGAATGGGTTGATTGAATAAAGACAATTTTTATATCATCTTAAGGAGGAAGTGAGATGGCGAAAGGAAGAGTGGAAATTGCGACAGAATTCTGCAAGTCCTGTGAATACTGTGTAATTTCATGCCCCAAGAATTGTCTCGCTGTCGGCGAGAAGGTTAACTCAAAAGGTTATCCGTATGTAGTATCGGCCAATCCGGAAGACTGCATCGGCTGTGCAATGTGCGCGCAGATCTGCCCGGAATCGGCAATTGAAGTGTGGAGACAGTAAGGAGGAGGTAAAAAATGGCAGAACGTGTGTTTATGAAAGGCTGCGAAGCGATCGCTGAAGCAGGTGTCAGAGCAGGATGTCGTTTCTTTGCGGGCTATCCTATTACTCCGCAGAATGAGATTCCTGAATATTTTGCAAGAAGAATGCCGGAAGTCGGCGGCGTGTTTGTACAGGGTGAGAGCGAAGTTGCTTCTGTCAACATGCTTTACGGAGCTGCAGCGACCGGAACACCGGCGATGAGTTCCTCCTCTTCCTGCGGTATCAGTCTTTACAGTGAAGGCGTTTCCTACTGCGCATCTGCAAGACTGCCGGTGGTATATGTCAACGTTCAGAGAGGCGGCCCGGGTATCGGCGCGATCCAGCCTGCACAGCAGGACTATCTGCAGGCTACCAAGGCATCCGGAAACGGCGGCTTCCGTATGATCGTTCTGGCTCCGGCTACTGTCCAGGAGTGCGTGGATATGGTTTATGAAGCCTTCGAACTGGCACAGAGAGACAACAACCCGGTGCTGGTCCTTACCGACGGCGTGATCGGAACCATGATGGAGCCTGTTGTGCTTCCTCCGATGAAGACCGATGAGGACATCAAGGCCATGAAGGCGAAATTCGCTGACAAGGCATGTACCGGACATGAGCCGTGCAAGCAGCATTTCTGCTTCCCGGGCAGTGTCGGAACAGGCCAGGAGATCGCCAACAAAGAAGCAGAAAAAATGTATGCTACATGGGATAAGGATGTCCGTGTAGAGAAATATCTGACAGATGATGCGGAGATCATCTTTGCGGCATATGGAATCTCTGCCCGTATCTCCAGAGCGGTTGTGAAGCAGCTGAGAGCAGAAGGGATCAAGGCAGGTATGATCCGTCCGATCACCGTATCCCCGTTCCCGTATGAAGCCTTCAGCAGTCTTGATTTCAATCAGGTGAAGGGTATCCTGGATGTGGAAATGTCTATCCCGGCTCAGATGAGATGGGATATCGATCACGCTGTCCAGGGAAGATGCCCGATCAATGAATGCAGAAGATCCGGCGGACAGCTGTTGACCAATGAACAGGTACTGGAAGGTGCCCGTCAGCTTATCAAGGAGGTGCTGTAATGGCTGAGAAAAAAGTATATGAAAAAACATTGGGCGTAATGCCGGATGTCATTTCCGGTTTCTGTCCGGGATGCATGCATGGTACTGTTCATAAGCTGGTCGGCGAAGTTGTTCAGGAACTTGGTATGCTGGACAAACTGGTCAGAGTAGAAGGTGTCGGCTGCTGCGGTCTGGGTCAGCAGTTCGTATCCCACGATGTTATCATCGCTGCCCACGGCAGAGCCTGCGCGGTAGCTACCGGCGTGAAGAGATGCTCTCCGGAATCCCTGGTCTACACCTATCAGGGCGACGGTGACCTGGCTTCCATCGGCCTCGACGAGACCGTCTCCGCAGCCAACAGAGGCGAGAACTTTACCGTTATCTTCATCAACAACGGTATCTATGGTATGACCGGCGGCCAGATGGCTCCCACCACACTGATCGGTATGAAAGCTACCACAGCTCCTTTCGGAAGAAAGGTAGAGGAGCACGGATATCCGATGCATGTCTGCGAACTGCTGTCACAGCTGAAGACACCGCAGTTCCTGGTAAGAACGGCTGTAGATACCCCGCAGAATGTTATCAAGACCCGTAAGTACATCAAGCAGGCGTTCCAGAACCAGATCGACGGCAAAGGCTTCTCTCTGGTAGAAGTCGTAACATCCTGCCCGACCAACTGGGGTTATACAGCGAAGGAAGCTCTGACCTTCTTAAGAGAGAAGATGTTTGAAGAATTCCCGCTGGGTGTATACAGAGACAAGGATAAAGAGGAGGCTTAAACATGGAAAGAAATATTATGATGGCCGGATTCGGTGGCCAGGGTGTTATGACTATGGGTAAGCTTCTTGCGGAAGCAACCTGTGATGCAACAGACCTTAAGGTTTCCTTCTTCCCGTCTTACGGCGCTGCAATGCGCGGCGGCACGGCAAACTGCTTCGTCGTGATCTCTGACGATGAGATCGGCGCTCCGGTCTGCTACAATGTTGAAGACCTGATCGTTATGAACGGCCCGTCCCTTCATGCATTCCTGAAGAATGTCAAACCGGGCGGAAACCTGTTCATCAACAGCACGATCGTAACCGATCCTATTGACAGGGACGATGTCAACGTGATCTCCGCTCCTGTAACCCAGATGGCTCTTGATATGGGCAATGACAGAGCATTGAATGTCATTATGCTGGGCGTTTATGTAGGATACACGGATGCGGTTCCGGAAGAGGTAATCATCAAGGGAATCGAGCACAAATTCGAGAATAAACCGAAACTGATCCCGCCGAACGTAGATGCTTTCAAGAAGGGCATCGAGATCGGAAGGGCACAGAAGAAATAATCTTACGATCTTTCAGCTATGAGGCCGGGGTTTTTAAAAGCTCCGGCCTCGTAAAACAATTACCGGCCGATGCCTAAATCTGCACAATAGGAATCTGACAGAAAAAAACAGGTTCGGTTACGCAAAGATTTTTGATATAATACATGTCAGCAACGATTAAAAATCTCTGCGTAACCGAAATTGTTGCGGAATTCTAGAATGATAGGAGAAAGAATATGACCAGAGAAGAATTCAGGCAAATGACAGAAAAAGGCATTACGATCTATGACGGTGCAACCGGCTCCTGGCTGATGGCACACGGAATGCCGAAAGGTGTATGTCCGGAAGAGTGGATCAAGGATCATCCGGACGTATTGAAGGAACTGCAGTGCGGCTATGTGGAGGCCGGAAGTCAGATCCTGATCGCGCCCACCTTCGGAGCGAACCGGGAGCGGCTGAAAGGATACCATAAGGATGGTGAGATCACAGCCCTCAATACGGAAAATGTAAAATCCAGTAAAGAAGCAGCAGCCGGAAAGGCCCTGGTGGCAGGCGATATCTCCATGACAGGCCTGATCATCTATCCGGATGATGACGAGAGCTTTGACGAAGCTGTTGACGTATACAAAGAGCAGGCCCAGATCCTGGTGGATGCCGGAGTGGACCTTTTTGCGGTAGAGACCATGATCAGCCTGGAAGATGCCAGGGCAGCGGTCCACGCCATCCGGGAAATCTGCGATCTTCCTGTTATGGTAACCTTATCCTTCGAAGCGAACGGAAGGACCCTGTACGGGGATCTGCCGGAAAATGCGGCCCAGGTCCTGACGGAAGAAGGCGCAGATGCGGTGGGCATCAACTGCTCCACGGGACCGGATAAGGTCCTGCCCCTTATAAAAGCCATGCGAAAGGCAACGGATCTTCCTTTGATCGCCAAACCAAACGCGGGCCTTCCGACTCCTCAGGCAGACGGCAGTGTCACCTATGATATGAGCGAGGAAGATTTCGCAGAGCATATGAAAGCGCTGGTTGCAGCCGGTGCCTGCATCGTGGGAGGCTGCTGCGGTACCACGCCGGCCTATATCGAAAAGCTGGTACAGACCGTAAAGGGCTGACAGGGCGGACGATAACGGCCAGATACAATCAAAAAAGCAGGAGAGAGTAAGTTACATGAGTAAACTGATCATGAG
>JAFWOB010000206.1 GCA_017510065.1 Parasporobacterium sp. | reverse complement strand
GCAACCTCACGGCCGCTCAAGATGCATGGCGCAAATGGCTTTGCCTTCCTGCGACCAGCGGGTTTCGTATTCTGTCATGATGTTGTCTTTCATGAGATCCGGATCGTTGTGAAGATCCTCGGTCATGGCAAGGATCTTCCAGCCGGCTGCATTGGCTTCTTCCATCGAAAAGGCAAACAGCTCCTTGTTGTCCGTCTTGAATTCGATCTTTCCCTGTTCCTTCAGGATCCCACGGTAGCGCTCCAGAAAAATGCGGGATGTCAGCCGCCGGGAGGCGTGAGCCTCCTTGGGCCAGGGGTCGGAGAAATTCAGGTAGATCCGGTCCACTTCTCCCGGAGCAAAGACATCGTTGATATTCTCCGCCTCCATCCGGATCAGCCGGACATTGGGTAGTTCTTCCTGGTCCTGTTTCTGGACTGCCCGGAGAAGAACGCTGGAGTATTTTTCGATCCCTACGTAATTGATCTGTGGATGGCGGCGGGCCAGCTCCATCAGGAAAGCCCCCTTGCCCATGCCAATCTCGATCCTTACGGGATGGTCATTTTCAAATATTTCCGTCCATCTGCCCTTTACAGACCAGCTGTACCGGTCCTCAAAGGACGTGCGGCCGCCTCTTTCTTCGGCAATGGTATACCGGCTGGCGGCGATGATCTCCCGGCAGCCTTTGATATTTCTAAGCCTCATAACCCCAACACCTGATTGATATCCGCCGCATGGATCAGCCTTGCCACGCTGTCCGGATCCTTGGTCATACTGCAGACTGCCGCCCGGTATCCGGCATCGAATTTCCAGTCAGTCCCCCGGATTTCCCCGGGTTCAAAGACATGTACATAGCGATGCTCCAGATAAGACAGGTTCTGCTCCAGAGTGTTGTCCTTTCCGGACTCTGCCTCCTTGCCGGCGGATGCGCCTTGTGCGCTTTGCAGCTGTGCGGCAATGCTGTGATGGCCCTTGAGATCTGTAAATTCCTGGTCCCGGATCTTCAGTCGGTCTTCGCTGACCAGGAAATCCCGGGGCCTTACGATCAGGCCGATCCCGAGATTTTTCAGGTAGCTTTCCTTGGCCACCCAGCACTCGTAGAAATATTTCTTTTTCTCGTTGGCATTGGAAATATACAGCAGAAGCTGCGCTTCTTCGGGATGCAGGATCCGCTCTGCGGCGGGGATCTCCTTCACCCGGACATATTCGATATCCACGCCCACCGGTGTGTCGGATACGGAGCAGACCGCATAATCCCCGGCGTGGGAAAGGCTGAACTGCCAGGGACTGTTCTGAAGGGCGGGCTTGCTGCGTTCATCCTGTACGATCGGAAGCGGGAGCTGTGTCTCTCCCAGCTGCTTCAGTGCGTAGATCAGCAGAAGCTCCGCGCAGGTGGAACGGGCTTTGTCCTCTTCTCTTTTGAGCTTTTCGATCTTCTCTTTCCGATCGCTGCTCAGCATGTCCTGTGTATATGGTATTTCACTTAATTCATTTCGGTTGATCAGATAGGTCCGGATCATTTACTGCTCCTTCCGGTTGTTCCTGATGTACTGCGGCTGGGGCTTTGGCTTCCCTGGGCTCTGGCGCCTGTATTCCGCTGGCTGCTGCCGGTCCTTACGCCTACCGCGCGGTTGCTGCTCCGATCGGTGCTTCCCTGCGGCCTTGTACCGGCGCCGCTGCGGGTACGCATTCCTCCGCTTCCTCCGTTGCTGCCGGATGGGCGGCTGCCGGAAGATGAACCGCTGCTGCCTGACAAATGGCTGTCTGCGGCAGTGCTTCTCTGCGGATGAATCGGCCCAACCGTCTGGTCTTTCCTGGAATAAGGAACGCCGAGATTGGACAGGCCATGGATGGACTCTTTGTCCTTATGCCCGCTCTTGATGTACTGTTCTCTCAGGTCAATGCTGTCGCTGCGGCTGTAATACCGTGTCTGTTTTCGGCCGCTCTTTCTATGCTCCCAGGCGGAAAGCCGGCCTTCGTTGGCCGCGGATTTCTTGGCAAGATGCACCAGCAGTATTACCAGGACCGCTACGACCACGATCACCAGGATGATCAGCCAAATGTTGACATACACCACCTTGATGAAAGACGCTGTCGGCGGATGCAGATCCGGGTTCACAAAGACATTGCATTTCCCCAGATAATGCCCGCCGTAATAATAATCGATCCAGGCATAGAGCTGCCGCGGGTCTCCGTTTTCGATCCCGGCTTCCAGCTTGGCCTCGGCGTATTCCTTTTCATCCAGATAATAGGCATAGTTGATCTTGGACGTCAGCTCGTAGAAAGGAACATTGTTCAGCATCAGGATCTGGTTGGAGGAATCCAGCTGCACTTTGGCGGTTTCATCTGCATAGGAAAACCGTCGTTCCTCTTCGGAAGCGTTGATGATCTTAAAATTGTTCCAGCCGAACTGCAGCAGTTCTTCCGTCTCCGTAAAAATGCCGTAGTAGGAGCCGTCCAGGATCACGCACAGCAGCGTAATGCCGTCCTTTTCCGCGTAAGTCACCAGGCACCTGCCGGACTCATACAGATATCCGGTTTTTCCGCCGATGACATGGTTGTCGTAATCGGGATTGCCCGGCGTGATCATTTCATGGGTATTGATCAGGACCCGGCTCTCGGGGTTCATGTTGGTAGGCTCTATGATATAGTTCGGATGGGAAATGATGTCCAGAAATGTCGAGTTCTGGAAAGCATACCGCGCGATCGTGGCCATATCCGCCGCCGTCGTGTAATGATTGGAATGGAACAGGCCGGAGGGATTCATAAAATGAGAGGACAGAGCCCCGATTTCCACCGCCTTTTCATTCATCATATCCACGAAGGCACTGACGCTTCCCGCCACATGCAGGGCCAGCGCCATGGCGCAGTCATTGCCGGAGGGAAGTAAAAGCCCGTACATCACGTCCTTGAGCCGCATTTGCTCCCCCGGAACGGAGTCGATGGTAACCGCGCCTTCTTCCAGATCGCAGCATTCTTCCGTAAAAACAACGGTTTCGTCCAGGCTGCAGTTTTCCAGCACGACGATCGCGGTCAGGATCTTGGTGGTGGAGGCGGGGTACATTTTCGCTTCGGGGTTTTTCTCATAGATCACGGCCTGGGTGTTGGCTTCCATCAGCACTACACTCTCGCCTAACGTTTCCGGCGCTTCCGGCCAGTTCTGCTGCCCGGCCGCAAAAACACTGGAGACCGCCAGGATGGCAGTCAAAAAAAACGGGACTATCACGGCGCATAGCCCGGAAAAGATCTTCTTTCGTCTGTTCAGCTCTGTCAGTTTAAACATCAAGTGCATGCTTCGTTCTGATATGCTCCTTGATCGCAGCAAAGGATGCATCGCTGATCACATGCTCCATGCGGCACGCATCATCCACTGCCGTTTCTTCATCCACACCCAGGTCGACCAGCATCTTGGTCAGGACGATATGACGTTCATAGATCCTGGCTGCCAGGTCATGTCCCTTTTCCGTAAGAGCGATATACCCGTCGCGGTCGATCAGGATATAGTCCTCCTGTTTCAGCTTGGAAACCGCTCTGCTGACAGAGGCTTTGGAAAACCCCATCTCCTGCGCGATGTCAATTGATCTTACTGTATTCTGCCTTTTGCCCAGGACCAGGATGGTCTCCAGGTACATTTCGCCTGATTCATGCATTGATCTTCTCCCGCCTTCCCGAAATGTGATTGATGTAACTTGTATTTTATCATAGGGAAGAAGATATTTACAGATGGAATTATGAAAGGTTCTGTGAATGGCTTATTCGGGGCCGGATGGCTGGTTTATTATAGCAGTTGATACGAAGAGAACGTAAATGTGTTTTTCGTAGCACCTGTTGATACGAAGAAAACCAAAATAGTTTTTTCGTAGCACCTGTCTGATACGAAGAGAACAAAATGTTCTTTTTCGTAGCATTTATTGATACGAAGAGAACAAAAATGTCTTTTTTCGTATCACTTTCCTGATACGAAATTTGAAAATATTCTCTCTTCGTAGCATTGGCTGATACGAAATCTCAAAAAAATCTCTCTTCGTAGCAGCCACTGATACGAAATCGGGCAAATGTCTCCTATTCGTAGCAGCCACTGATACGAAATCAGACAAAACCTTTCTCTTCGTAGCAGCGCGAACTGTTCAACCCAAAAACAACGATCTTTTCCTAATACTAAGGCAGGGGATCTCTCCCCTGCCCTAGTATAACATGGATATAGGGTAATATTATTTCTGGTTCAGGGCCACGAACTCATCGTAAGTCAGAGCCGCGCCGTTCTCCAGCATTCCGTTGAACAGCATGTCTGCCGGGAAAGATTCGAAGTCGCCTGCTTCCACCAGCGGCATGAATTCGTTTTCAACCATCTCGCTGGTCATCTGATCGTTGACTTCATCTTCTGCCAGGAGCCATTCATGGATATAGTCGACATAAGCTGCTGCCAGATCCTCTGCCGGAGCCTCTGCTGTCGGTGCCGGATTCAGGGCCACGAACTCGTCGTAGGTCAGAGCCACGCCATTTTCCAGCATTCCGTTGAAGAGCATGTCTGCCGGGAAGGATGTGAAGTCGCCTGCTTCCACCAGCGGCATGAATTCGTTTTCTACGATATCGCTGGTCATCTGATCGTTGACTTCATCTTCTGCCAGGAGCCATTCATGGATGTAGTCGACATAAGCTGCATACAGATCATCAGCCGGAGCTGCTGCCGGGGCTTCTGCTGCCGGAGCTGCATCTGCCGGGGAATCTGCCGGGGGAGCTGCAGGAGCTTCACCTTCCGGAGACTCACCTTCCGGTGATTCTGCAGGAGCTTCGCCTTCCGGAGATTCGCCTTCCGGAGCGGGAGCGCCTTCGGAGCCGCCCTCTGCCGGTGCGCCTTCTGCAGACTCGCCTTCTGCAGATTCGCCGCCGCCGGACTCGCCGCCTGAACTTGCGGGCTCATCCAGTTCTACGAAATCTTCGCTGATGGTGTAGCTGCCGTCTTCGCCGACTACCAGCCAGCCCTTCATACCGAATGCTACGTCAAGGATCGCAACGCCGGAAACGGGCTCTTTGTAGCCAACATAGTAATACAGGCTGTTGTCGATCATGATCTCGCTGTATTTGCCGGTTGCTTCGGTTCTGTAGTTCTCGCCGACAACCCATGCGGAAGTGTCAACCTTCGCGCCTTCGCCGCCTGCAGACATTTCGCCGACTTCGCCTGCCGGAACTTCGCCGGTGTATGCTTCGCCGTTGATGTACAGGGTTGCTCCGTCTGCTACGGTTACCGTACCGTCGTTAACCAGACCGGAAATATAGCTGTCGGAGGTCACATTCCAGTTTGCGCCTTCAGCGACCTGAACCAGAACGTTGGAACCTGCCATTGCCTTGTTGATCACATGAGAAATGATGTAGTACTCATTCATGGTGAACTCAGTGATCTGGATGTAAGCTGCCTG
>JAFWOB010000205.1 GCA_017510065.1 Parasporobacterium sp. | reverse complement strand
TACGGACGCAAAGTCCTGGAACACTTTTGCCATACCGTTGCCCCTACATTCTAACAGCTTAAGCAATAAGATGGAAAAGGACCCATCTGGATGATGGGTGCCCCAGCCAAAAACTATTGTAGTAGAACACCTGCTGTTCTTAAAAATGCCAAATGGCAAAATTGAGAACTGCGCTGTGCTATCAAAAGGAACTGCGTAGCGTTTCCTCCAAAAGCCAAAAAATCCCGCCCCTTTATGGGACGGGATCTGTGTTTCTTCCGGGAGGGATCCGGTATTTTTATCGCGTTAGTCGTTCAACTTCTGTCAGTCGTCTAATTCACCTCCCTGGCCATACTGTTCGTAGTATAATTCCTCGAATACCAACGTTGTTCCTTTATCTCCGTAGAAGTGTTCTCCGCCGCCGCCTTCCTGAGTGAAGATCTCGCCGGTCTCTTCGTTAGCCCAACCGCCCTGGCTAAGCTCCTTCAGGGTGATGTGTTTTCCGGTGCCGATTTCCATCAGGTTGTTCATTTCGTATCCGGTGAAGATCTGTCCGTCGTTGATCAGTTCCTCTTCATTGCCAAACTCCTCAAAGTATGCTCCGTCGAACATCAGGGTCGTTCCCTTGTTGCCGTAGAAGTGGTCTCCTGCTCCTGTCTCCCAGGTGAAGATCTCGCCGGTCTCTTCGTTCGCCCAGCCGCCCTGGCTCAGCTCTTTGATGGTTACATATTTGCCGGTCGCCATATCGATCACGTTGTCGATCACTTCTCCTGTAAAGATCTGGCCGCCGTTGATCAGTTCCTCTTCCGGAGCCGGGGCCGGTGCAGGAGCCGGTGCTGCTGCGGGCTGTGCTTCCGGTTTCGTGGTGCTGTAGTACTGTCCTACCGTGTATCCGGTCTGTCCGTTGTAGTTGACCCTGATCCATCCGTTGTCCACGCCGTCCTTGGTGACTGCACCGGTTACGTTGACCTGGTCTCCGTAATGGAATCCGCCGATCAGCGGGTCATCTGTGGTGAAACCGCTGCGGACATTCACGCCGTCTTTCTCGGTGCAGTAGCGGATCTCATTCAGTTCCCTGACTGCGTATGCGGAAGTGGGCTGCTCCGGTTTCTTTAAGGTATCATATTCCAGGACCTTGAAGCTGCAGACCGCATCTCTTACCGCGCCTGCCTCTTCCTTATCAGCGATGTTTCCTGTGATCACGAAAACTTCGTTCGGCGTGGAGTAGAACATCTGGTAGATTTCCTCGAATTTCTCATTGGCTGTCTCTACCTTGGGGAGCTGGGCTCCGTTCGCCACGTGTTCGACGGTGATCAGGTCCTTGCCGTCGCCGATGACGAACCAGGTGTTCGGGTCGTCGATGACTGCCCAGTTATCTTCATCCTTGGGGATCTGGATGGATAAGACGCCGTCGCGGGTGACAAATGTCTGTATCGCTTCTTCTTCGATTGCTGCTGCCTCAGCCGGGGCCGGTGCAGGAGCTTCTGCTGCAAAGGCTGTGGTCAGTACCATGGCACCTGCCAGGCCTGCCGCCGTGATTCCGAGTAATGTTTTCTTTAATGTCTTCATCTCTATACTCTCCTTTCGAGTGATTGTCTGTTTGTTTTTGATGCCTGAGTTATACCATACGTTTTGTCACACAAGTGTCATACAAAAACAAACAGCCTTCATGCAGCTTTCCATCCCGCACTTTACACATTTTGTCCATGTGCTATTATAAAGAAAGAATCAGAGTATAAAGGAAAGGACATTTGCTATGGCCCAGCGCATAATTGATAAAACGTTCTATGATGCTCTCTGCAGATTCGATGAAAGCGATGAAGCAAAAGACTATTATTATAAGATCATGGATACAAAAACCGGAAAGACAGATCCGTATGGCACAGAGGAAACCGTTCGCGACCAGATCCTGCGTGTCTACGCAAGACTGTTCTGTGAAGATATCGGCGCCGATCCGGATACCAAGGCAGGACCTGATGAAGTGGAAGCCACGGCGGACCGCTTGTACATCGGTTCCTTTGGATTTGATCCACGGCACTGGTACCGGATGCGGTATCATTTTCCGGTCATAGATGAGGATAATTACGATCGGTTCGCAGCATTGGTTATTGCAGATCTGAACGCCGGTCCGCTGCGGGACGCCATCATCAACGGCGGAGAAATGCTGGTCGTCGGAGAAGCGGACCCGCTCCACATGACCACAGAACAGCGGCAGAATCAGAAGTTTAAAGTGATCGATTTTTAGAAGAGGAAAACCATGAATATTCTAGCGGTAGAAAATCATCCCGTAAACCTGGAGCAGTTATGCTGCTCTCTTTCCGAACTTTCTCCGGCGGCGCAGATCCTGTCCTTCAATAATAGTCCGGAAGCTCTGGCAGCCGCCAGGAAGCAGCCCGTGGATGCAGCATTTCTGTCAATGGATCTGCCGGAGATGGATGGGCTGATCCTTGGGCAGTATCTGAAAGATCTTTATCCTTATATTAATCTGATCTTTCTGACAGAATCAAAAGCCGACGCCTTTGGAGCCATGGCGCTCAGGGCCAGCGGATGTTTGTTAAGGCCTGTCAGCAAATCCTCTGTGGATACGGAAATGAAAGAGCTGCGATATAATCCTGATGAAGCTCAGCCCAAGCGTGTTTTTGTCCAGACATTCGGTGATTTTGAGATCTTTGTGGACGGCGTTCCCATTGCATTTAAATACGCCAGGACGAAGGAAATGATGGCGGTTCTCATCAGCAAGCGCGGCGCCCAGACGACAAACGGAGAGATCATCGCGACCCTTTGGGAGGACGAGGGCGATCCCAAGGTAAAAGGCTCTTACCTGAGCAATCTCCGGCAGGATCTCCAGAACACCCTTACCCGTCTGAAGATCAATGACATTATCTACAAACAAAGAGGCAGCATGGCAATCGCGAAAGACCGCATCGAATGTGACCTTTACGAATGGCTGGACAAGAAGAAGGAATCCCGGTATCAGTACACCGGAGATTTCATGGACCAGTACAGTTGGCCGGAATACCTGCATGCGGAGCTGGATGATATCAGCTACGCCATGGATGATCTATAAAAACGCATGGAGCTGAAAAATACATTTACCGAACGGGTGACCCTGGGACAGGACGGGGCATACAGATGGAAATGCCGGATCGACCGCTCCTATGAGAAGCGGGATTACAAAAGAGCCATCCTGATCCTTCTGATCATCGCAGCGTTGTGCCTGGGCGGCAGCGCGATTATCAATCCGCAGTTCATGATAGTAGTCATCCCGGTCGCTGTGGGTTTCCTTGTCGTGTCAGCCCTTTTGTTTTTCCTCATGAACAGGATCTCCGGAAAAACATGGCAGCAGTATGTGATGAACGGGCAATCTGTACAGATCATCAACACAAGTGCCTGCGTGTTCCGGGAATTCCGAAATATCACGGAAGTCGTCTGTTTTCCCGAATATCTGGAACTGCACGAAAAAGGCGGAACCTCAAAAATCTGTGTTCCGCCGGAAGATTATACATTTGTAAAAGATTATATCCTGTTCCATACCCTGGGGAAGGCAACCGTACGATATGAGAACATGTCCCCTTCGCCTTAAAGCTGTACCTCACAGCTTCTATTATCCCGCATCCGTTATTTGAAATGCACTTTTCAGAAAATCAACCCGTTTTTCGATCAGATCCTTAACGATGCTGCTTTTCAGCGCCATATCGTATCCATGCACGGTGCCTTCGGTATTGTGAAGGTCCGCCGCAATTCCGTGATCGTGCAGTTTGTCTGCATAAATGATCGCGCCGTCCCTCAGGCAGTCGTACTCTGCCGTCTCGATATAGGTCATGGGGATCTGGTCCCAGGACTCTGTTTCCACAGGAGAACGATAGGACAGCTTTCCTGCTGACTCATCCTGAACGTACCATTTCCCATAAGTATCCATGTCTTTGCTGTTGCACATCGGTGTGTCCGTATATTTCCGGATTGATTCGATTTCCCCGCAGTTTCCTACAGCCGGGTACAGAAGCATCTGCGCGCAGGGAACAGGGATCTGCTGATCGATCGCCATGAGACACACTGCCATTGCCAGCGTCCCGCCTGCACTGTCCCCGCCTACGGCGATCAAAGAACCTTCCGCCTGCTCCAACAGCCATCGGTATGCAGCGAAGCAGTCCTCCGGCGCTGCAGGGAAAGGATGCCCCGGTGCCAGCCGATAATCAGGGAACAGCACGCGGCAGCCTGCCTGTTCCGCATACAGACGAGCCAGTTTATATTGATACGGTGCCGCAGGAAAAGCATAACCGCCTCCATGGCAATACAGCAGGCAGCCGTCTGTTTTTTTCGTTACGGGCGTATAAAGAAGTGCCCTGACAGTGTGTCCTTCTGCCGGGATATGAAGATGCTCCACCTTTACTGATCGTGTCGATCTTTGCTGATAGTAAAGAAGGTTCATCATTTTTTGTATGCCAGGAATGGTTTTCCGGTTCAGCGGCGGATGGATCTTTGCCAGCAGTTTGAAATCCGGATGGATATCGTATGTTGTCTTCTTCCTCATAAGCATTCTATCCGTGTATTTCCTTGATCCATTTTCCGGTACAGTAACGGATAAAGCAGACGATCCCCTTCAATGGATATTCGATCTTTATGAACAGGAACACCCAGAACGGACTCAGATGCCAGACAAATGCAGCCAGAGCTCCCAATGGGATCGAAACGAGCCAGATCAGACTGGAATCCGCCAGCAGCAGAAACCTTGTATCTCCCCCGCCCCGCAAAATGCCTTTGGATGTTACATAGGCGATCGCCTGGACAGGCAGCATAAAATACAATGTCTTGAGCATCATCTGCACCAGTTCCCGTGTCTTCTCCCCGACACTATATAACCCGATATAGGACTCTTCCAGAAGGAGCAGCGGAACTAACATGACTAGGCCAAACAGAAAGGACAGAAGGATATAGGTATTGCCTTCCCGTTTTGCCCGGCGGATATCTCCTTCTCCTATGGTATTGCCGATCACAACGGCAGAAGCCCCGCCCAGTCCGTAGGTCAGCACGGAAACGATCTGGATCAGTGACCCGGAGATCGAATTGGCAGATGCAACCTCAGCCGACATATGTCCGAAGATCATACTGGTGATGGACAGGCTAAGCCCCAGCAGGGTATCGCTGACCAGCACCGGGACACTGAACTTGACATACTGCGACCAGAGATGTCTTCCCGAAAGCGCAAGATCCCTGATCCGGAACCCGAACTTTTTGTCTTTCAGAATGAAATAACCGAACACGAACAGGAACTCAAACACGCGGGCGATCACAGTGCCAACCGCAGCCCCCAGCAGTTCCAGTCTCGGCGCTCCCAGTTTTCCGAATATGAATACCCAGTTAAAGAACAGATTCAGGACAAAAGCCACTGCAGATCCGATAAACGATATGTGCACAGTCCTGACACTTCTCAAAAGATAGGTGGCCGTGGAGCTGAGGCCTGCCAGAAGGAAGGTCACTCCGATCAGCCGCAGATATGGGATGCCCACACTTATGACCGAGGCATCACCGGTAAAGACCCGCAGCATACTGCCCGGCCAGATTACACACAGCAGGGTAAATATGGCGCACAGCACTGCCGTCACCCGAAGGGCGATAGCCGCAGTTGTCCTCATGGCTGCCGTATCTTTCCTGCCCCAGAACTGGCTGGACATCACGATCGCTCCAGACCCAAGCCCCATACAGATGAATTGGAACAGATTGTAGATCTGATTTCCGAATGCTGCTGCGATCGTCGTTTCCCCGAAACTGCCGATCATAATATTATCCAGGAAATTGATCCCTACCGTGATCAGCTGCTGCAGCACGACTGGAAGAAACAGCAGGAATGTTTTCCTGAAGAATTGCTTATCCGTAAATGCAAAACGTCCCCGCAAAGTATTCATATACTTTTGTTGTCCTTTACGCTCTGTTCTTCCAGTACTTCAGGCCAGGAAGCATCTGTTTCATATACGTTCGCACCTGCTCCTCGGTAAAGTTTTCATTAGCCATATGGATTGCACAAAAGTCGATCAGTGTGTCCATATCCTGATAGGTAAAGTTTCCGTCAGCATAGCACCACTGACAATAGTCCTCATTAAGAGTGCCGTCCTTTTCCCTGCTGATCATGGAATCTTCCAACGGCATTCCACAGCACTGGCAAACCAGCTGCTGCGGTGATCCAAGCAGCGTATTGATGGAAACCTGAAACAGCTTTGACAGCAATTTCAATGTATCTGTATTCGGTGTTGTTTCACCGTTTTCCCAACGTGATACAGCCTGACGGGTCACAAAAACTTTCTCGGCCAGATCATCCTGCGACATGCCGTTCTTGGTCCGTAATTCATATAATACATCCTTTGTATCCATGGCACTTCCTCCTTGTGCAGGATTATAACACGAGGGGTTCCGCTAAAGCACGCAACCAGCTGTTGCTGTCCATCAGCAGTTCTGTCAGATCATTTCTGCAGACATTCGATCACTTCCCCGATATCCCCATCGATACAGATAGATCGTTCCCTGATCTCCGCCGGGCAGATGGCTTCCCCATAATTGACGCAGGCATAGATGGCATCCGGATTGCTCGCCGTCATCCGCCAGAAAGGATACTTGATGATCACAGGAGTATTATACCCCACCCCCAGCTCCAGAAACAGGATTTTTCCTTCGCGGGTCCGAAGGAACTGCTCATATCGTTCGGCTGCCCTATGCCACCCCTCATCTTCCACAAATCTGTCGTCAGAACGAAGATTCATAGTCAGGGGTTTTCCGCAGTTCGGGCATTTGGGGATCAGCTCGGAAGGGATTTTCATATCTTCCTGCAGCCTGACCATGTTCCGGACCATCTCTTCATTTTCATATGTCACATTTCGGCACGGCTCGCTGCATTGAAACAGGCCGTAATCCCCCTGCGTATAAAAGAGTCGTTTCTTATCAAATCCCGCCTTCTGGAAGCAGTGATCCACATTTGTGGTAATGACGAAATAATCCTTGTCTTTTACCAGTTCCAGCAAATGTTCGTACACTGGTTTCGGCGCGTCCATATACCGGTTGACCAGAATATACCGGGACCAGTAAGCCCACATTTCCTCCGGGGTTTCATATGGATAAAATCCTCCGGAATACATATCCTGAAATCCATATTTCTTCCCGAATTCGGAAAAGTACTTCTCAAAGCGCTCCCCGCTGTAAGTGAATCCGGCAGATGTGGAAAGTCCTGCACCGGCTCCGATCACGACTGCGTCTGCTTCCTCCAGGGCTGTTCTTAATCTCTTTATCTCATCCGAGAAGTTCCCGGTAGATCTTGTCATCGATGTCTTTCCAAACATTAAATATCACCTCGATCTTACTATTATGGTCTCTTCGATACTCCCGCACCGTTTTCACGGCGATCTGCGCCGCTTCTTTGTTCGGAAAGCAAAAGACCCCTGTGGAAATACAGCAAAAAGCTATGCTCTTCACGCCATTTTCCTCTGCCAGCGAAAGACAGGACCGGTAGCAGGAAGCCAGCTGTTTTTCATTTTCCTTCGTCAGTTCCCCCCGGACGATCGGTCCTACCGTATGCAGCACATATCTGCAGGGAAGATTGTATCCCGGCGTGATCTTCGCCTGACCCGTCGGTTCCTCATATCCCTGCCGTTCCATAAGATCTGCGCAGGTATTTCTGAGCTGGATCCCCGCATAGGTGTGGATACAGTTATCGATACAGCCGTGACAGGGAACATAGCATCCGGTCATACCGGAATTTGCCGCGTTCACGATGGCGTCGCAGCGAAGGGTAGTAATATCGCCCTGCCAGACATAGATTCCTTCTTCCACCGGTTCCAGTTCCGACAGATCCGTGAT
>JAFWOB010000204.1 GCA_017510065.1 Parasporobacterium sp. | reverse complement strand
GACATTCTGGAGTCTCTGGGCGCATCGGCGGAGCAGGCGCAGAACGGACTGGAAGCGCTCGGCATGATCGAGCACAGACATCTCGCGGGAAGAGACTACGATGCTGTTATTATTGACTGGAGAATGCCTGAAATAGACGGTCTTGAGACGATCAGGCGGATCCGCGCAGAAATAGATGAGAATATTCCGATCCTGTTGATATCGGTATATGACTGGTCGGATATAGAGGATAAGGCAAAAGAGGCGGGAGCGAACGCCTTTGTCAGCAAACCGCTTTTCCGCTCTACTCTCTATGACAAGATAAACGATCTTATCGGGAAAGAGTCCAGTTCCATTGAGCCGGAAGATGATTATTCCGATCTGCAGGGTCTGCACATCCTTGTAGCCGAGGATAATGACATCAACTGGGAGATCATATCCGCCATTCTTGCGATGTACGGTATCACTACCGACCGCGCAGAGAACGGCCGGGTCTGTGTGGACATGATGCGCGAGGCTGCGGAGGGCAGTTATGAACTGATCTTCATGGATGTACAGATGCCGGAGATGAACGGACTTGCCGCTACAAGGGCGATCCGGCAGCTGGAGGACCCTTGGGCAGCATCGATCCCGATCGTTGCCATGACTGCAGATGCATTTTCCGAAAACGTCATGGAATGTCTGGATGCGGGAATGGACGGGCATATTGCGAAGCCTGTCGATATAAAATTAGTTATCAAAGAGATCCGAAGAATCAAGGACAGAGGAGGACAATTATGAAAAAAGCGATAAGCATGCTTCTGGCGGTTATGATGATCCTGGGAATGGCTGCATGCGGCGCAGAAAAGCAGGAAGCAGCGACAGAGGAGGGCTTCAGCCCGTCTCTGGATACTTCCACCGAATGCAGTATCACCGTTGCTGGCGGCTATGACAACTTTGAGGCGCTTGAAGCTGAATTTGATAAATTTAACGAGTATTATCCGAATGCGGAATTGACGTTCACAAAGGTCGATGACTATAACAACATGATCGGCATGGTGCTGGACGGAAATGATGCCCCTGATATCTACGTCAATTACTCCTGGATGTACGGCCGCGATCAATACCAATCTTGTATAAATCATGCCGAAGATCTGTCCGATCCTTCGCTGGGACTTGATCTGGACTGCATCCGCAGCAATATCATTCTGAACACGGGCGACGGCACGCTTCCTATGGTTCCGGTCTTTGCAAACACCTACGGCATGCTCGTGAACAACAGCCTTTTTGAAAAAGAAGGCCTGAGTGTTCCTACGACCTATAAGGAACTGGTGGATGTATGCAATGCATTCCGTGAAAAGGGCTATGAAAATCCGCTGATGGGTTTCTCCAAAGAGGAAACAACATCTGTCTTCACTCTGACGGCTTATCCGTATTTCTGCGAAACTGTGGCAAATGATGCAGAAGCTGTCAAAAAACTCAACGCTCTTGATCCTTCAGCCGGCGAGTATATGCGGCCGACGCTTGAGAAGATGGAACAGTTCCTGAACGATGGCTGTGTGGACCCTGATGCCTGCGCAAAGATCGAGGACAACTATGAAGCCGTGATCCTGCGATTCTTTGAAGGCGATGTACCAATGATGACATGTTCCGGAGATACTGTATCCGGAACAAAGAAGCGTGAGAGCCGCTCCGAGGCATTTATCGCTAACCCGTTTACCTACACATTCGTTCCTGTTCCTATGTCGGACGAAGGCGCTAACTTCCTCGACATGCCGAATCTGCAGTTCTCTGTAAACAAAGACAGCGAGAATCTGGACATGGCAAATGAATTTATGCGCTTCCTGATCACTCCGCAGGAACTGAACAATATGGCGCAGAACAAGGGCCTTATGTCACCGACCAAGGACCTGTCATTCAACAGCGTATATGCTGCATTCGGGGACGTTCCTGAATCACGTATCCTGTCGCCGGAAGTGATCGGGCTGACAGAAGATGCGGTCATACAGCTGAGGCAGGCGGTCTATGGTGTTTGTACAGGAGCAATGACAATAGATGAGGCCATTGCAGGCTATGGCACGTTTGCACAGTAAAAACCATAAGTGCTTTTTATACAGTTCGATTCTTATCAACAGTTACAAAAGGGGCTCCGGAATTCCGGAGCCCCTTTTAGTGTTTGTGCTATACCATAACATCAGAGGGAAGGAAACGCTGCGAAAGATACCAGTAAGGCAGAACTATGCCCTGGAGACAGAGCAGCATGGAATCGTCCTTTGTCTCTCTCTTGTTTCATATGGTATAATATTATGAATGTTTATACACGCATAATGTGAGGATGCACTATGTTCGGCAAACGTTTCCAGTTAAACGATGAGACCCTTCCGATAGTGGAAGAGATCGGCAGACATATGCCCGGAGGCTTCTTCATTTACGAAGCAGCCGGCGATGGAAAACTGTTATATGTGAACCGCGCGGCAATGGACATTTATGGATGCGCGGACCTTGACGAATTCAAGGAACTGACCGGATACACTTTCAGGGGGATGGTGTATCCTGATGATTACGACTCGATCG
>JAFWOB010000203.1 GCA_017510065.1 Parasporobacterium sp. | reverse complement strand
TGCGGCAGCTTCTCCACCGTCATCTTCCCGTGATAATGATCGTCAACGACCATGACAGGCGCCAATGCGCAGGATCCCAGGCAGTTCACCAGTTCGATGGAAAACATGCCGTCTTCGGTTGTCTCTCCCTCACTGATCCCCAGGATCCGGCAGACGCCGTCCCGGATACTCGACGCCCCTCTGATATGGCATGCCGTGCCGTCGCAAAGTTTGATGATATGCTTTCCTTTCGGTTTCAGGCTCAGTGCCTTATAAAAGGTTGCCATGGAATACAGGGAGGAAAGCGGACAGGAAAGATACTGTGCCAGCTCTTCCATCCCCTCCCTGGGTATATAGTTATATTTTTTCTGCATATCCTGCATGATAGCCAGGCTGTACCGCTGCTGCGCAGGATAGGCATGCAGGATCTCCTGCAGTTCCTCTCTTTCGATCTGCATGGAAAAATCGCTCCCTTCTCATCCGCCTGCAACCACAGGAAAAAGAAGGACAGTGTCCTCCTTCGTGAGCCTGGTATCAAGCCCATCCAGAAACTCTGCCCTTCTTCCGTTTACAAGCACGATGATCTCTTCCCCGAAATCCGTTCCGTCCGGAGAAAAATACAGTTTCCGGAATCTCTCACCGTATTGTCGGCTGAGCTGCTCGCCCAGCTGCCTGAGATCTTCACAGTCCTGCGTTATCGTTTCTTTACACCCGGCGTATTCTTTGTCCCGGATGTACGCGAAAAATTTTACTTTCATGGCCGCACACTCAATTAAGGCTCAGCTCCGTGAGCTTTTCTTCCGTCGGAATACCTTCCTCGTTCCAGCCGCGGGCGGCATAGTACTCTTTCAGGAGTGTATACAGTTCATTTACTTTTCCTTTGGCCGGTCCTGTAGGAAGCGTCTCTCTCAGAAGTCTCGGCGGAAGGGTATCCTTCTCCACGCCGGCAGCGATATTGAACTGCTTCTCCAGGTTCCAGATCCGCTCGCCCTTCAGCAGGATCTCTTCGTCGGATTCATCGGATCCCACTGCCTCACGGTACATGCCGGCGATCTCCTTCAGGCCGATGCCGAAGGTGGTAAACAGGCAGATACCCGTGGAATCGCACAGAGCCGTCAGATCCTGGAACAGTTTCAGGGTTGCCGGTTTTCCTTCTGTTACCAGCGGGTCCAGCTTCATGGGAATGCCCAGGACCTCCGGAGAGATCATGTAACCTCTGACATGGCAGCCGCCTCTGTTGGAGGTAGCGTATTCAAGGCCGATGCCCTGGATCGCTCTGCCGTCATAGGCCGGCATTTCCTGTTTCTTAACGGACATGGACAGTTCCGGATGTCCGTATTTTTCTGCCATCCGGTAAGAGCCAAGACCCATGACTTTTCCGAAGCCTTCGCATTTGCAGGTCATCTCGCAGGCCCGCACCATCGCTTCCGCATCACCGAACCGGAGCGGAAATCCGATGTCTTCTTCCGGCAGATAGCCTTTTTCATAGAGCTCCATGGCGCAGGCAATGGTAACGCCCATGGTGATGGGGTCAATGCCGTACTGATTGCACAGGAAATTGGCCTTGCAGACCGCGCCGAGGTCGTCTACGCCGCAGTCGGCTCCGAAGGACCATCCCGCCTCATACTCGGGACCTTCGCCTCTGGACTTGAAAGCGCCGGACTTGATCTCCGCCACTCTGCCGCAGCCGATGGAACAGCCGAAGCACCCTTTATTTTTCAGCAGATGTTTGGCCGCCAGCTCTTCTCCGGAGATCTGATCTGCTGTTTCAAACAAAGATCCTGCGCTTCCGTTATTGACCGGAAGGCCGCCTACCGCATTGACGATATTGACGAGGATCATGGTTCCGTAAGCGGAAAGGCCTGCGCCGGTTACCGGATGCGCTGCCAGCGTATCCCTGGCATCCATGCACTCCTTAAAGAATGCGTCCGGCCTGGCCACGGTGATGGATCCGGTGCCTTTTACCGCAACGGCTTTCAGCTTCTTGGTGCCCATCACGGTTCCCATGCCGCCGCGGCCTGCTGCCCGGTGTTTGTCGTTCAGGATCCCGGCGAACAGATTGCCGTTCTCCGCAGCCGCGGAAATACAGGCGATCCGGAAGTTCTCTCCGCACTCCTGGTTCAGAAGATCCGTGGTCTCATAGACGTCTTTGCCCCACAGATGGGAAGCGTCCCGAAGTTCCACCACATCGTCATTGATGTACAGATAGACCGGCTCATCGGAGGCATTTTCAAAAATGATCCCGTCATAACCGGCATATTTCAGTTCCGGACCGAAGTGCCCGCCCGAGTTGGCGGCACCGATGGTCCCTGTCAGAGGAGACTTGGCCACCGCATTGTATCTTCCGGAAGAAGTGGCGCAGGTTCCCGTCAGGGGGCCTGTCATAAAGATCAGCTTGTTTTCCGGACTCATGGGATCCACCTTGGGATCCACTTCATCACAGAAATACTTGGTGCCCAGGCCTCTTGCCCCTACAAATCCTTCCGCATTTTTCATGTTGAGGGGCTCTTTTTTGATCGTTTTGCTTTTCAGATCTACTCTTAAGATCTTGCCAGTATATCCGTTGCTCATGACACGCCCTCCCCTGTTAACACATCTCGATATCTCTCGCCAACAAGTTTCCGTTTGTCAGGCAGTGTATCTGTCTCTTCATACACGATCGCATGGCCCGGACAATACCTGGCGCACTTGGGCTCTCCGTCGCACAGGTCGCACTTGAATACCCTTCTTGCCTCGGGATGATAGGTAATATTGCCGAGGGGACATGCATTCAGGCACGTTCTGCATCCGATGCACCGGTTGTAATTGATGACCACCGCACCCACTTCATTGCGGCTGATCGCTTTCATGGGACACACTTCCATACAGGAAGGCTCCTCACACTGAAGACACATGACAGGCACCGCCACTGCCGCCTCATCATATTCAAAGACGGTCACATTTGCCATCTTGGGGTTGATCTTTCCGTAATGCCCAAAGGAACAGACCAGCTCGCATGTACGGCAGCCTATACATTTTTCCGGTTTGATAATCAGCTGTTTCATAACCTTCTCCGGCCGTAAAGGCCTGTTTCACCTCCTTATTGACCCATATATCCAATACTTTCTGTTTTTATTATAAATATTTCCGTGGTTTGCAGAATTGCCGCGGGAGTATTCGATATTGTTTTTTGGAATATGATTATATATAATGGTCATCAGACATGCGAAATGTATGAAATTTAATGCATTCCGGGCCCCTATTAACCGCATTTTCGCAGCTGTTTTCCGGTTCCGGGCGCCTTATATTCCTGAATGGAATAAGGCTTTTCCCCCGGTATCTGCGCAGCATGAGGCAATCCTATGGACATCCGGCAGCTTCGTTACTTTAATACAGTAGCCCACCTGGAGAATATCTCCAAAGCAGCGGATTATCTGCACATCTCCCAGTCTGCTCTTACCAAGCAGATCCAGCGGCTGGAAGCCGAACTGGGCATTCCCCTTTTTGACAGAAACGGCAAAAAGATCCGGCTGAACAAAGCCGGCATGCGTTTTTATGATTCCAGCGAGCTGGTCCTCCGGGAAATGCAGTCCGCCAGGGAAGATATCGATATGCTGGTTACCAGGAAGGATCACCGGATCCGGGTCGGCAGCACCGGCCTGCCTCAGAAAATGCTGGACTGCCTGGGGGAGTTTGCCGCAGCTCATCCGGAAACCATCTTTCTTCTCAGCAACCGGATCGAATTCGAAGAACAGATCGACATCAACCAGTATGACGCTCTGATCTGCCCGGATGAATACAGGTTTGAAAAATTAAACGGCTATCCCTTTTATGAGGAAACTTACTTTTTTGCCGTCAATACCAGAAATGCCCTTACGGCCAGAAAAGTCTTTCATCTGGAGTTCCTGAAAGACCTGCCTCTCACCTTTATGCACGGAGAAGGCCTGGACCCCGAATACCCCTACAAGGTCTGCACAGCCACCGGAATGGAGCCGGGTACTTTGTATTTTTCGGATACCCGGGAAGCCCACAGGCGGCTGATCGCCGGCGGCCGGGCAGCCGGTTTTGTGCCGGCATCGGAAGCGGAAGGTTACAAAAACGATCCGGATATCGTACTGCTCCCTGTGCTGGATGATCGGTTTTCCAGATCCATGAAGATCTGCTTTCGCCGGGAGAAGCACCTGTCGGAGCTGGG
>JAFWOB010000202.1 GCA_017510065.1 Parasporobacterium sp. | reverse complement strand
GTAATGAACATGTAGGTAAGGCCCCTGTCTTTCTGCAGGTCCTGCAGAAGATTCAGGATCTGTGCCTGAATGGACACATCCAATGCGGAAACCGGCTCGTCGCAGACGATGAAGTCCGGGTTCAGGGACAGGGCCCTGGCAACGCCGATCCTCTGGCGGCGGCCGCCGTCCAGCTCGTGGGGATATGCCATTTCCAGACGTTTCGCCAGACCTACCAGCTCCATCATTTCCTTGGCTTTCTTTTCCACTTCCTGTTTGGAGAGGTTCTTGTTGTTGACCTTGATGGGCTCAGAGATCAGCTGCAGAACGCTCATTCTCGGATCCAGGGAAGCGTAAGGATCCTGGAAGATCATCTGGATATTTGAACGGTATTTCTTCTTGAACTCCTTGAGATCCAGGTTTGCGATATCCGTCCCTTTGAACATGACCTCGCCGGAAGTCGGCTGATGAAGACGCATCAGGGTTTTTCCAAGGGTAGACTTGCCGCAGCCGGACTCGCCGACGACGCCGATGGTCTTTCCCTTTTCAATATTAAAGGTCACATTGTCCACAGCGTGGAGCATGCCTCTGGGAGTAGAAAAATATTTTTTAAGATTTCTTACTTCTAATAAATTCTCAGCCATTTATTTTCCCTCCCCTTGTGTTTCTGCCGGATCGGCAACCGGTGTCCCGGTCCATTCCGGAGTGTAACGGAAGCATTTTGCCCAATGGCCCGGCTCGATGTCCACGATCCAGGGATCATGCTTTCCGCACTCTTCATTACATTCTTCACATCTGTCATAGAACGTACAATAAGTCGGAAGATTGGACGGGTCGGAGACCATACCCGGGATAACATGAAGCCTTTCCACATCCTGGTCCAGAGACGGAATGGACCGGTACAGTGCCTTGGTATACGGATGCTTCGGATTGTCGAAGATCTGCTCTACAGTACCGTATTCCACGATCTCGCCGCCGTACATGACTGCACAGTGGTCGCACATTTCCGCAACAACGCCCAGGTCATGGGTGATCAGGATCATAGATGTTCCTTTGTCTTTCTGGAGCTTGCGCATCATGTCCAGGATCTGCGCCTGAATGGTCACATCCAGGGCGGTCGTGGGCTCATCCGCGATCAGCAGTTCCGGCTCGCAGGCCAGAGCGATAGCGATGACGATACGCTGTTTCATACCGCCGGAGAACTGGTGCGGATACTCTTTATACCGCTCCGGAACGATACCTACCATCGCCAGCATGTCCTGTGCCTTTTTCAGGGCTTCCGCCTTGGAGCAGCGCTCATGCAGACGGATGACTTCCGCGATCTGATCGCCGACGGTCTTAACCGGGTTCAATGCGGTCATAGGATCCTGGAAGATCATGCTGATCTTCTTACCGCGGATGGAACGCATCTCACGCTGTGATTTCTTCAGCAGATCCTCTCCCTCCAGGAAGATGTTTCCCTGGATCACATGGCCTACCTTGGGAGGCAGCAGTCCCATGATACCCAGAGCTGTGGTGGTCTTTCCTGCACCGGTCTCACCCACAAGACCCAGGATCTCACCTTTGTTCAGGTCCAGATTAATCTTGTTTACTGCTTCTACTACTTCTTCCTGTGTCTCATAATGGATGACCAGATCTTTGATACTTAAAATATTTCCACTCATTTCCGGTCCTCCTTATTTCATCTTCGGGTCGAAGGCATCACGAAGGCCGTCGCCCAGAAGGTTAAATGCAAAACAGGTTACCATGATCATCAATGCCGGGAAGATCATCATAAACGGCGCTGTCATCATATATGCCTTGCCGTCGTTGAGGATAAGTCCCCATTCCGGTGTCGGAGCCGCAAGACCAACGCCGATGTAGCTCATGGAAGACATCATCAGGATGGAAACTGCCAGGAATCCAACAAAGAAGATGATCATAATACCGGCTGCATTGGGAATCATGTGCTTCAGGATCATTTTCCACTGGCCTACGCCGATGGCTTCCGAGGCTTCGATATAATCACTGCCCCGGACCCTTAAGATCGCGGCTCGGTTATTTCTTGCCATCGTCGGCATGGACGCAAACATGATGGCGCATACCAGCTGTGGGATACCGTTTCCGAGCACTGCCACGATACACATAGCAAACATGATCATCGGGATGGACTGGAAGATATCCATGATACGCATGATGATGGTATCCACCTTGCCGCCGAAGTAGCCTGCGATGATCCCTAACAGGCCGCCGCTGAACAATGCGGCGATCGTACAGAACAGAGCGATCACCAGAGAATACCGTGCGCCGTAGATACAGCGGCTGAAGATATCACGTCCGAACTGGTCTGTACCAAACAGATGGGCTCCGCTGGGCTTCTGCAGCATGGCTGTGTAATCCTGGGTCTGATAATCATAAGGCGCGATCAGCGGTGCCAGGATAGCAACCAGGATCAGGATACATACCACGACCAGACCGATCATAGCAGTTTTATTTCTTTTGAAACGCTTCCAGGATTCATATGCCGGGGTCGATTTCACCGGTTTTTTCCTTCTTGCGTTGCGTCTTTCGATCTTCTCCATTGCGGGAGTATGCATTTTTGCCATTTTTATTCACCTCCCCTTATGCTGCCTTAGGCTTTGCAGCCTTTTTCCGCTTTGCTCCGCCGGCAATGATCGTAGTCTTCAGACGCGGATCAATGATAACGAAGGCAATATCGACCAGCAGGTTAATGATCGTCAGCACAAAGGCGATGATCAATGCTCCGCCCAGTACAGAAGGATAGTTACGCTGGGTAATGGAGTCTACGATGTATTTACCAACGCCCGGAACTGCGAACACGGTTTCAATGACCATGCCGCCGCCGATGGAGTTGGCAAGACCGGTACCGATGGACTGCACTACCGGGATGATCGCATTACGCAGCGCATGGCTGTATACGATCTTTCCTTCCGTCTGTCCTTTGGCACGGGCGGTACGGATGTAATCCTCTCCCATAACCTCCAGCATACTGGATCTTGTGATACGGGTGTAGCTGGCAATGGATGCAAGGCCGACGCACAGCATAGGCATGATGAAGCCAAGCGGCGTCTCAATACCATTGGCCGGCAGGATATGCAGATTAACCGCAAAGATCAGGATCAGGAACAGGCCGACGACAAATTCCGGCACGGATTGGAAGAACATGGATATGACCAGCACCAGCGAGTCTACCCAGGTGTACTTCTTCAGGGCCGATAAGATGCCGAGCAGAACGCCCAGCACTGCTCCGATGAATACGGCTCCCAGCGTGATGATGCCGGAAACGCCCAACCTCGGAAGGATCTCCTTCAGCACCGGTTCCCCGGTACGATAAGAATCTCCGAAATCACCTGTCACAACGCCGCCGATATACCTCACATACTGAAGCGGCACAGGATCATTTAACCCCAGTTCATCCCTCTTGGCGTCAATCTGTTCCTGGGTTGCATTATTTCCCAGGATCTGACGGGCGGGATCTCCCGGGGTAAATGTTTTTAATATGAATATAATTGCTGAAACACCCAGCAAAATGGGGATCAGCAACAAGATTCTCTTGATAATATATTTAACCATACCATTTCCCCCATCATGATGTTCCTCTTGTCAGAACATGTTCCGATGTTAATTATGTCTACTGCAAAAATCCGTTCCGGAACTTTTGCTTTGGCACCGGAACACAGATATGAGGCAGCGGCATAAGCCGCCGCCTCAAAAAGTATATTACTTATTTGTAAAGTGTGGTGATATCCATGAAACCTCTTTCGATGGTTCCGAATCCCTTAAGATCCTTGGCAATAACAGCTGCTTTCAGTTCCGGATACAGGTTGGTGGTGATGGTATCATTCTTCATGATGGTCTCCAGTTCTTCCATATATCCGTTTGCAGTTGCATTGTCAGGCTCTGTGATGATCTGCTGTCTCAGTGCTTCCAGTTCCGGTGTGGTAACCTTCGGTCCGCCGATAACGAATCCGGATGCGATCTGTCCTTCACTTACGAAGACATATGCGGAAGGATTGCGGTTCGGGATCCACTCGCCGACGACGATCAGGTCATAGTTGCCGCCGAATGCGTCGCCTACGAAAGATGCGGTATCCGGAGTGTTGATATTCAAAGTGATGCCGATGGCACGAAGGTTTTCCTGGATAACGGTGTAGGTCGGTACAGAATCCTGAAGACCGAGAATAGTCAGCTCCAGTCCGTTTTCATAACCGGCTTCTGCCAGAAGTGCCTTTGCGCCTTCAATATCCAGAGCTCTTTCTTCCAGAGTATAGAGTTCATGATAATACGGGCTTGACGGAGACAGATAGCCAAGAGCCTGTGTTGCGGAGCCGCCGGTTCCTACCATGGCCAGTGCTTCATAGTTGATCGCCTTTTCGATCGCCTGACGGACTTTCTGGTCTGCAGTCGGATGGCCTTCCGTCATGTTGTACCACAGATGGGTTACCTGACCGAAATCATAGATCACAACGTTAACATTGGGGCTTCCCTGATAAGCAGTTGCCTGGATGACCGGCATGTCTGCTGCCACCTGGGAATCACCGGATTCGATTGCCATTTCACGGGCTGCCGGGTCATTGGTGAACTTCACAACGATGGTCTTGAAATATCCTGCATAATCCAGATCCCAGTAGTTTTCATTTCTTTCCAGAGTGACAGACTGTCCGGAAACCCACTCTTTGAAGATGTATCTGCCGCATCCCATGATCGGGTTCTTTGCGCAGGCTTCAATGCCGCCGGCTGCTTCCACACCTGACTCATTGACGATACCAAAGTTGGACCAGGACATCATGTTTACCAGATCCGGGCATTCCGTTGTAAATTCGATCACGACAGTATGCTCATCAACTGCTTCCGCACCGGCGATATAACGTCCGGTATCGTTGTTGGCGCTGTACTCTTTCCAGACGTTTGCAGTAAATACCACATCGTCTGCTGTGAGGGGAGCACCGTCGTTCATGACAACGTCATCCCTGAGCTTGAACTGGCAATGAGTTGCATCCAGCCATTCCCATTCTGTTGCCAGATTCGGAAGAGCCTCGCCGGTAGCCTTGTCAGACTTTACCAGAGTATCCTGTGTTGCGGCGATGATGATCTCTGCTTCATTTTCCACCTGACCTGCAGCTGCGCCCCAAAGGGTTGAAGGCTCGGATGCCAGGGTAACTACCAGTGTTTCATCTGTCTTTGTGGTATTCGGAGCATCTACGTCAGCACCGATGATATCTGCGCTGGCGACGGATGCCATGGAGACTACCATGACAGCTGACAGCAGGATAGCTGCTAATTTGCGTAACTTCATTTTACTTCCTCCTTTTGTAAAACAACCTGTTTCATCCTATTGAATGATCATCAGGATTGTATCAGTTCATTTGCCTGTTCTCATTTCGATATTCAATCGCTTTTTATAGATTTCGTGACTTCTTTCAGAAACAGGTTTGTCTTCCAGGTCAAAATATGACACTTTTTTTGACTTTTCTATTTCATTAGAAACGTACTTCCGCGTTCTTTTCTGCTGCCACGTAGATGTTGTCCAGGATGCGGGTAACGACCAGAGCCTGCTCCGGCTTCACCAGCGGAGAGGTTCCCTTCTGGATCGCCTCCAGCCACTGACGGTTGTCGATCATTCCTTCTTCTCCACCACCGCCGCCTGCAAAGTAAGCTACCTGGCCGGCCGGGGTAATGGTCTCCTGCATCAGCTGTCCGTTTCTGGAGCGGTTGTAGATCAGTTCGTTTACGGCGTAGCTCATACCGGAGTGGATCTCAGCGCCGCCCAGGGTTCCGCACAGAGTGGTTGCTGCTTCTTTGGATTCCAGCATGTTGATGGCCCAGGCTGCTTCCAGGTTGATCACAGCGCCGTTTCTCATCTTGATAAAGCCCATGGCGGAGTCTTCTACTTCATAGGTATCCGGATCCCAGGGTCCGAAGATGTTGCCTTCTTCTGCGCCATGAAGTCTTCCCAGTTTATAGAATACCTGGCCGCTGATGGACTCTACATCATAGTTGTCCATGCACCACAGCGTGATATCCAGTGCGTGAGTTCCGATGTCGATCAGGGGACCGCCGCCCTGCAGGGCCTTGTTCGGGAATACGCCCCAGGTCGGAACTGCTTTTCTGCGGATGGCGTGAGCCTTGGCATAGTAGATCTCGCCCAGCTCGCCTTTTTCACAGGCCATCTTCAGGTTCTGTACTTCTGCGCGGAAACGGTTCTGATAGCCGACTGTGAACTGCATGCCGGATTTCTTCCATGCGGCTACCATCTTCTCTGCCTCGATCGTGCTGTGAGACATGGGTTTTTCTACATAAACATGTTTCTTTGCTTCAAAAGCTGCGATGGTGATCTCGCTGTGAGATACGTTCGGGGTACATACATGTACGACTTCCACATCCGGGTTCGCCAGAAGATCATGATAATCCTCATACCATTTTGCTCCCTTTGCGCCGAACTCTGCACAGGCTTTCTCTGCACGCTCCGGAATGATATCACAGAAAGCGACGATCTCGCAGAGATCCTCATTTCTCTTCATTGCCGGAAAATGCTTCTGATTAGCGATACCGCCGCAGCCGACTACACCAATTTTCACTTTTGCCATACGATTACTCCTTTCCAAGTTATCATGCAGGGTATTTTTCCATATAATAATGGACCACCCCGGGAAACAATATGCGAAAACAACCATATTTTTAGCTGAAAATGTACATTCCGAGCAAATGACCACATAAAAAAGGTCAATAATGAACACGATTATTGACCCCGCCC
>JAFWOB010000201.1 GCA_017510065.1 Parasporobacterium sp. | reverse complement strand
GAAGCGGCAAGCTCATAGCGTTTTGCCATCTCTACATGGATCTCGAAGAAGCTCCTCGCCACATACTGGTCATCTACGACCAACACTTTGATCTTCTCACTCACATAGGATCACCACACTTTCTGACAAAGCAAAAAGACGCGTCTTTCCCGAAACCGGGCAAGATACACATTGCTTTCTTCATCATTTTCATGGAAAAGGGTATAATTACCCCAGCCCATAAATATACACGATTATTATACGGAATCCGAAAGGGGTCTGCCATGGGCCGAACGGCCCATTTTTACTTACTTTATTATTATATGAAAGACATGCCGGCTGCCAGAGTCAGCCCATTTTTGGCAGGCGGATCGTAAGTGTAAAGTCCGGGGAGGCAGATGTCTGCATATTTCCATTTTCTTTTTCCACTATCCTACGGAGGGATTTAAGGCCGCCAGTCTCCAGGATAGGCAGCTTGGGTGTTTCTCCGTTGCTCAGCAGAATAAATATAATCTCTGCATCGTTGTTTTGGATATTTACCAAAAGCTGATCGCCATTTGCGTGCTTGACGGTATTGGATGCGCATTCACTGACAGCGGCAGCAAGGATCATACGGAACGGATCTTCGCCTGGGATCATGCCGGTGATTGCCACATCCACGCCGATGGCCTCCGCCATTTCAAGTGCATCGGTCAGCGAATCTCTTGCAGTATCATCTTCCTCAAATTCCCGAAGGAGATAGGTATTGGTATTCTTCAGCGCCTGCAGCAGTTTTCCTTCGTTAAAAGATTCTGGATCCCTCAGGTAATGCCTGCATTCCAGAAGCACATTCCCAACCTCGTTATGGACAGCCATCCGGGCCGAAAGAAGCTCCTGTGCAATGATTATCTTGTCCGCCTGTTTGTTGTAAATATCCAGACGCATATGGATATCCCGGAGTTTGGCGTTTTTTTCTTCCAGCTGCATTGTAATCGCAGCCTGTTCTGTAATATTAGTGGCCGTGAGCTGAACATATTTCTCGCTGTCCACATTCAGAGTATAGTTTGTAAGCTGCCAGGTGGAAGACGCATCGGGAAGCGTGATCTGCGCTTTGTTTTCCTCTTCCCAGCCAGACTGGAATGCATTAAGGTTGATGAGCTCTTTCCCTGTCAATGCGTGGGAGAGGTCATTCATGGCAAGATTACTGAAAACAACGGTTCCGTCCGTTTTCGCAAATGCGATCCCCGCCGGAAGCAGATCCATGGTCTCCTTGACGCTTTCAAATGTTGGGTGACTCTGACTGTATCGTATCAACCCCCATAGTTCCGCGATAAGGGCAATGCAAAGTAGGATCTCAATCAGGATCATGATGGCAAGCGGCAGTGAGCCGAAAGCTTGCAGGACTGCCGGACGCACTTTTGCTCCCGATGGATAATTGATATCCCAGCAGATATCCAGCAGCGGCAGATAGAATAATGCAAAATCGAATGCAAAATGCAGAACATATAGAATCTTTATTTTCCCGCTTCCTTCATTCCGGAAAGATGCGAATACCAGCGCCATCTGCAGGATCATAAGAAGCAGACATACTGTCAGAAGCGGCTGTCTTGCCGATGTGCACAGGGCTTCGTGGATCGTCATAGCGCTTCACCGCCCTTTCCTGCAAAGATATCAATGTAGAGGATATCCTCACTTCTCCGGAACTGTACTGGAAGAGGGATATCTGATGTATCCAGTTCATTCTCCACTTCCGCAGCAAGCCGAAGACCGCCCCAGTGCCAGGATACCATGAGTGAAGGCGCTTCGCCCTGCAGTTGCTGCGCAATTGCTTCAAATGAGTCATACAATGCAATGATCGTACCGGCAGGGATCTGCTTCTCTTTCGGCTGCGTCACTGTCGTTTGAAGCCCTGCCAGCGTCAGATAATTCGCCGATTCCTGCAGGGCAAGAAATAATTCATTTACGCTTAGCTTATCATTCTCGGCCATAAGGAGAAGAAGGTTGGTTTTTCTTTTTATATATGCATTCAAGACGGTAACCGAAGCAATTTTCTCTTTGAAGCCTTCCGTTCCGGGAACCGCTTCATTCAATATCTGGGTGATCTTCTTCTGGCTCGGATAAAGTTCTTCGGCAATCTCATGATAGATCCGGTGTCTGGACTGCAGATAGGCATCCTGCTCCTTTTGCTCTGTTTCCGCACGGAGCAGGTCGTTTTCCTGTTCGATCATCTCATTGGCTTCCAGCAGCCGCTCCTGCATTTGGTGTACTGCGCTTTCATCTTCTGCCCAGAAAGCATAACCGGCTCGAATAGCTTTTCCGTAAAGCTTCAGGTCTTCCGAAAGGAATACCGGTTCTTCAATTGCTTCCTTCAGAAGACTTTGATCTGCAGGCAATGTCGTTTCTGAACAGAATATGGGCTTAAAATCTTTGTCTGTAATGACAGTCGGGAGCTGCAATTTCTGAAAAAAGCCGGAATAGTTTTCATTGTAGGGGATAAGCCGGTACCGGATGCAGATCTCGAAAATGCCCAGCAAACTGAAGATATGGATCTCCGGTATCATAAACATGCGATGGTTGTAGTATTTTTCAATTACCAGAATTTCCAGCAACGCAAGCCCGATCCATGCGGCTAATACACATACCAGAAGCAGAATAGCCTTTTTCGGCATTTGTCCCGCCTTTAAGAAAAGAATTACCAGCCCCAGAAGAACAGTCAGGATCATCCATGCATACATCAGGTAGAAGCCAAAGCCATAACTATAGGTGCCGGTATCCAGGATAAACTCTGAAAGGTCGATCTGGGGAACATAGACCAGCGAATGGATGTCGTTTGTTATAGCCAACAGAGCCAGGATTCCTGCAGGTATTAAGAGCAGATTTTCATTCCACTTTCTCTTTTTCTGGCTACCGCGACTGATACGGATACAGGTCATAAGGAACAGTGCAGGAATAAGCATCTGGGGGATCCAGTATGCATAGACAGCATAACGCATGGCGATGACGCTTACTGCGAATCGGTACTTGAAGATCCGCAGTAACATATGCAGCAACATCAGGATCGCAGCCCCAAGGATGCTGGTTCTGGCAGCAGAAGGAAGGAGCCTTACCCGGACCGCTTCGATCCAGAACAGCAGAAGGCCGATAAGGATTATATAGTTGATGCAGGTCATCAGTGTGTCCAGCTCAGGGATGGCGGTCCTTGTGAAAAGATTGGCGATCCCTGCCAGCAAAAGGAAGCCGATGAACAGCCAGGTGTTTCTATTCTGTTTTGTCATGGCGCGGCCTCCTTTCTGCAAACATTTTGCTTGCGTTAATCGTAACGCATTTTGAAGTGTTATTGGCTAAATAATAGTATATATTTGTCGATTTAGCCAATGAATAATTAAAATACGGGTTGGAGGTTCTCTCCAGCCCGTCGGTTTTGTGCAATAGATTTGTTCCCTTTAAAATTGTTAGTAAAAAGTTAGTAAATTTCGATTTTTGAGAGGTTTTACCCTCATTTCGGGGAAGATCATGTTTCTTTATGAAGTCTGATTTTCCCCGTAAATAAAGGATTTTTTAGCGGAGAAGCAGGGATTTGAACCCTGGCGCCGCTATTAACGACCTACTCCCTTTCCAGGGGAGCCCCTTCGGCCAGCTTGGGTACTTCTCCATACTTGCCCGAATTACGAACAGTCAAT
>JAFWOB010000200.1 GCA_017510065.1 Parasporobacterium sp. | reverse complement strand
AGAGAACACTGGAATTCACAAAGAGACATCAGTTTTTTGTCATCGCATTTAACCACCTGCTGACCTTCCCGGGGACACCGACCTACAATGAGTTTCGGGAGGAAGGCCGCCTGATCAGTGATAAATGGTGGCTCCAGGAAGGCTATACCTATGGAACCATCTCCTTTGTCCCAAAGCGGATCACCGCGGATGAACTGCAGAATCTCTGCCGAAAGTACAAGACGGAATTTTTCCGTTTTGGTTCGATCCTGAAAAGAGGATTAACCTGTTTCAGGCGGACCCAAAAACTTTTTATTAATTTTGCTTACTGGTATATCAACATACTGTTTCACTTCGAAGTGGATAAACGGATCGGGATCCCGGTCGGAGAAAATCTGGAGGAGAAGATCAGATGAGTGCACATTTCCGCTTTGCGCGGGAACAGGATAATAAAGGGATCTTAAAGATCATGGAGAACGATGCAGCCAAGGGCGATATCCAGCTCATTTACACGAGACGTCCGGACCCTTGCCGCTCGTTCCTTGCCGAGAGTGATAAAGCCTGCGTTGGGGTATTTGACAATAACGGGAAAGTGGCCGCTACCATTGCTGCCATCCCGCACCCAATGTATCTTCAATCAAAAGCGAAAAACGTCTGCTATGTAACCAATATGAAGCGCGCTGAGGATTATGACGGAAGGATCAACTGGCCGGCAGCATTCCGGGAAATGTATGAGCCTGTGGCAGCGGATGTCTTTTTCTGTTCTGTCGTGAAGGAAAACACTAAGGTTTTGAAAATGTTGGAGAAGAAGCGCAGGAAACTGCCTTATGCCGTTCCGATGGATGACTACCGTACTTATATCATCAGCCCGACGGCAAAAGTGAAAGATTCATGTCCGCAGTTCTCCTTCCGAAGAGCATGCGTGGAGGATACAGAGGATGTGCTGCGTTTTTTGGATACTTATGGCAGCCGGAAAAACTTTTTCCCGGTGATCAGATCTCTGGACGGAGAAAACCTGCCATCCATTACGGACTTCTATCTTCTTTTTGACCGGGAACAATTGATTGCGCTGGGGGCATTGTGGAACAGGTCAAAGAGCAAGCAGTATATTGTGAAGCAGTATTCCGGAAAGGTAGCCCTTCTTAGGCGGTTCAATCCGCTGATCTCCAGGCTGGGATATATCCAAATACCAAAGGCGGGAGAGCAGGCGGCATTTGTCTTTCTTTCCTTCTTCCTGGCAAAGGACGATGCACCGGACGCATATCAGAGCTTTCTAAGCCGTATCCGGAAAGAAGCTGCCGGAAAATATGATATGTTTGTACTGGGAACTAACAGTCAAAATCCGAAACGAAAAATCCTGGACTCTGTCCGCGCGATCACCTTTGATACTTTGTTATGCGAATTGAAGATGAGTCATTTTCTAGATGTTCCGGAGAATCCGTTCGATTACAGTGCGTTGGAAGTGGAGTGTGCTCTGCTGTAAAAAAGAATGTATCTGCTGTTTGGAGCATGCTAAAATAAATAAAAAAGGAGAAAAATTATGCCGAAGAGTTTCAATGCCAGCCTGAATGGACTAATCGTCGATACCGTTGCAGGTAAGGTCAGAGGGTATTATTTTGACGACACCTATATCTTTCAGGGGATCAAGTATGCGGATGCCAGAAGATTTCAGATGCCAAAGCCGGTGGAACACTGGGACGGCATTAAGGATGCGTGGGGCTATGGCTACGCATCTCTGACTCCTTTTAAGGACCGATGCGGGGAAGAAATAACCGTGCCGCATCGTTACTGGCCGCAGGATGAAGAATGCCAGTATCTGAATGTCTGGACACAGAGTCTGGATCCGAAGGCGAAAAAGCCTGTTATGGTCTGGCTGCATGGCGGCGGATTTCTTTTCGGCTCTGCTGTTGAGCTTGCATGTACGGACGGACTGGAACTATGCAAATACGGCGATGTCGTGACCGTCAGTTTAAATCACAGGCTGAACATCCTGGGCTTTTTGGATGTATCCGCTTACGGTGATGAAAAATTTGCAAACTCCGGAAACGTGGGCATGGCAGATATCGTAACAGCGCTGGAGTGGATCCGGGATAATATCGCCCAGTTCGGAGGGGACCCGGACAATGTTACCATTTTCGGTCAGTCCGGAGGAGGCGGAAAGGTCTGCGCACTGCTTCAGATGCCTGCAGCTGACGGTCTTTTCCACAGAGCAGTTGTTCTTTCCGGCATTCATAAACGCCGTCCGCGTCCGGATGCTGCAACCAGCAAAGAAGTCGTCGGCAGGATGCTGAAGGATCTGGATATTCCGGAGAATGAATTTGAACGTCTTTGCGATGTTCCTTATGACGATCTGATCAACAGCTATCTGAAGAATCAAAAAGAGATGAGAGCAGAGGGCTATGACATCACCGGCTGGGCACCTCTGGATAACGGTTATTATATGGGTTATGCCCGTGAGGATGGTTTTAACCCGCATGCATTTAAAGTTCCGACCATTGTCTGCACCTGCTTCGGCGAGCATGTGCGCCATCCGATGCTGCCTTACAAATATGAAATGACCGAGGAAGAGGCAATGGGCTGTCTTCGTGAGAAATTTGGCGAGGATGCAGAACAGATTGCGGCGGACTTTAAGAAAGCATTTCCGGAGAAAGCGCTCCTGGATGTGATGGTGATGGATTTCTCCACCCGGTACGGTTCACTGGATCACGTTGCAAAGAGATCCTTGGAAAAGGATGCGGCACCGGTCTACAGCTGCATGCTGGCGCAGGAGTTTCCGGTCAATAACGGCAGACCGGCATGGCATTGCGCAGACGTCCCGTTCTTTATGCATACGGCGATGCAGTTCCCGATCAATAACTTTGAAGGTGCGGAAAGACTGATGGAAGAAATGTGCGGAGCTTTTGTTGCCTTTGCAAGGACAGGCAACCCGAACCGCGAGGGATTGCCGCAATGGCCGGCATTCGATGCAAAGAGCCGTCCGACCATGGTTTATACCACAGATGGCAGCAGGACCCGGTACGATTTCGATACCGACATTCTGGAAGATCTTAAGAAGTTTGATAAACCGTTTATTTATCCGGATTGATAGGCTTGAAGGCTTGTGCCTTCCATTTTATGAAAAAGAAGCACCTTTCAAATATTATCGGAAGGTGCTTTTTTTATGCTGTTTATATGCATTTGGTCAGATCAGTTTCAGAAAGGCAGTGATGATGCGGGCCGTCATGCCCCAGATCACGTGGCCTTCGTATAGATAATAGATTTCTTCTGATTTTTGGGAATAACCTTTGAACGATTTGTTGCCCCAGATCTGTTCATCCGGGAAACGGTCATCATACTGAGTGGAAGTTTCCACGGCGTACATCTCCGGAGGCGTTTCTTTCAAGTAACGCAAAGGAACGCGGAAAGTCTTTGCAACTTCTCTTTCACTGAATGTGCCCTGATAATCTTTCAAAATGCCGACATATGGGTAGACCAGCCGGTTTCTGCCGAACATAATATCAGAGGCCCCGATGATCTGAATCTGTTCCGGCAGGATCAGCAATTCCTCGCAGGTCTCGCGAACAGCTGTCTCTTCATATGATTCCCCTTCTTCCACAACGCCGCCAGGAAGACATACTTCTCCAGGCTGGCGGGGGATGCTGGAAGAGCGGACTTCAAACAGCACGTCATAGTCATCGCCATTTTCAATCAATGCGATGCAGACGGCTGCTTTCAGGGCCTCTTTTTCTCCGATCAGGAGCGGATCATGCTTTTTTATTCGTTCAAGGTCAAAAGACATTTGTTTTATTTACATCCAGTGGATCTCTGCAGTTGCGTGGTGCGGGGCAGGAACTTCTCCTTTGTGATGTCCTATCACACAGGCATGGAAACCGTAACGTCCGGCAGGAAGGCCAAACAGATCGCAGAATTCCTGATTATCCACTAAGCTTTCAAAAATAGACCAGATTCCGAAGTCATAATTCATGACGGTTGCTTTCAGCCACATGTTCTGCAGCATATGGGCCAGGCTCTGACGTTCAGCTCTTCTGGCGCCGCGCCATTCTGCTATGACGACAAGACAAGGCGGATCCGGGAATACCGGAAAACCATGCTCGGCTCCATTTTTCCACATGTTCAGGAGACTCTCAGAATTATCCCGCAGATATTCATTGGTTTTCTGTTCTTCTTTCAGATTCTCAATGTCGATGGCGGTCTGTTTTTTCAGTATTTCACCGATAACAGGCAGCCGCGGATCACCTTTAAAGAAGACGTAAAAGTGACGGAACGGAACCACTTCTTTAGAAGCCACAGAGGCGTAAGGAGAAATGATCCCTGCCTGAATGATCTCCTCCACGTCTTCTTTGGATGGAACTTCATCCGTGAAAAAACGGCAGGTCCATCTGGTTTCTAACACTTTATCCAATATGGCAGCATCTTCTTTTGTAAACATATCATACCCTCCAATCATTTTTCCCATCTTCCAGCGGCACCCGCTGGAAGGATCAAATTGGTTTCCGTGACCGGAAGACCGACTTCGTCTGATTCAACTTTGCCACCAAGATGTGGAACCAGGATAGAAGAGAGCAAATATGTCAGGACAGCCGGCTGAAGACCGGT
>JAFWOB010000034.1 GCA_017510065.1 Parasporobacterium sp. | reverse complement strand
TGAGGATGGATCATCACATCCGTTCCGAAACGGTCAATCACCACACCGACCAGATGGTTCTCTCCCTCCAACGTGATTTTCCGATCCTCACCGCCATACATGCCAAAGGTCTTTCGGGCAAATGCAGCCAGATCAAAGTCCTTGAAGTTCTCTCTGCCAAGACGGTTCTCCTCCGTCACCCGGATCTCCTGCATCTTGTCAACGCGGTAATGCTTGATCTTCCCGGAAACCTCTTCATAGCCGACCATATAGTAATTCTCATCATCCCAGGTCAGCGCCCAGGGCGATACAATATATTCTGCACCGTTCTTTTTCTGCACAAGCTCCTTCCGGACAGTCCACTCGCAGTATTTGAAACCGATCTGCCGGTTCTTCTGTATAGCCTCGTGAATGGCATCTACATTTGAATAAATTGCATCGTTATCCGCTTTGATCCGGTTGTATATAAATACCTGACGCTGCAGCTGCTTTGCATTCTCATTACTGGTCTGACGGGCCAGCTTGCGGATCAGGTCCTCCGATTTCTCCTTCGTGATGAATTTGGAAGACTGCACAGCATCCACCAGAAGCTTCAGTTCCGCCAGGTCAAAATCACGCTTCTCGACATAGTAGCCGAAGCTGCTGCCCTTTGTCTGCGCAATTTTCATTCCGTAGGTCTGCAGGCGTTTAATGTCCGTATAGATCGTTTTCCGGTTATAGGAGTACTCGTATCGGGACTGCATCCTCTCGCAGAGCTGGGTCGCATTCATGGGATGCGCCGGATCTGTCTCCTCCAGTAACATCTGCATCAGATATAGGATTTTCAGTTTCTCTTCGGCCATAACACTCACCTGCTTTATTATATGTTTCTGTTTCTTTCGAGCATTTTACAGAGGATCCGGCCACTGGTCAGCGCATCCTCTTTGGCCTGATGTGCATGCTCGTGTGGTACTTGATAATACTCCGCCACTGCAGCCAGGCTGTGATGAGTAAGCTCCGGGATCAGCGTCGCCAACTGTCTGGTATCCACAAAGCGGAAGTTCGCAGCTATCCCTAACCGATCCAGAGTCTTGCATAAGAAGCTGAGATCAAATGCAGCCACATGCCCGCAGATAATGATATCGCCTCTACCTGCATCTCCAAGGAATCTCATCAATTCCGGATAGATTATTTCCTCTGTCGGCGCCGCCTGCAGCATCTCATTCGTGATATGGTTCAGCGCAGAAACTTCCTCGGAAATACAAATATCAGGATTCACATAGCTCTGAAATGCCTCTGTCGGCACACCGTGCTCAAAGACAACTGCTCCAAGCTCTACAATACAGTCCTTATCCAGATTCAGGCCCGTTGTCTCCGTATCAAAAGCTATGAATCTATCAGGCATGCCCAGGTCTGAGATCTCATCCGGCGGAACACGAACAGCCGATGCCGATCCATATTCGATTTTCTCAACCGTTCTCATGTCCATCGTACCGCACGATCTCCCGTTTTACTGCCATGTTTTCCAGATATCCGGCGCATATCCGACAGTTGCCCGGCGACCATTCCGGACGATTGGCTGTCGAATAACGCTCTGGTTCTCCATCACTTTTTCCGCACGTTCATCCGCTGAGATATATGTGACCAGAGCCAGCAGGTCTTTGTCTTTGCAGTCCGGATCAATCATTGCATCTACGCCGCCGACGGCCTGCATTACTGAATTGAACTCGCCCTTGCTAAGGCCCTTTTCCTTCAGGTCGATGGATTGAAACTTAATGCCTCGCTCCTTGAAGAAACGCTCTGCTTTGCGGGTATCGGAACTTTTCTTTGTTCCAAAGATCTGGATGTTCATTGTCAACGCACCCCTTATGCTCTGCTTTTTCTTATCTGAACATAACGCTGTTAATAATTGCATACATCCCCGCCAGATCTGCCAGTTCCTGAATGGCTTCAAAGCATATATC
>JAFWOB010000199.1 GCA_017510065.1 Parasporobacterium sp. | reverse complement strand
CTAAAACCTGAAATACAGGAACGGATTGTAGGATCCGTATACTAAGAACGCGGTACATACCAGGAACAGCACGATGCAGATCACCGCAGCCGCAATACTGCTCCGTCTGCTGATCCGGTTCAGCAGTTTGCGCAGGACCGGACTGCAGGCGATGATGGACAGGATCAGCAGGATCAGGTTGCTCTTCAGATAGTATAAGAACGCGCTGTCTGCGAAACCGCCGGTCCCTGCCCCGAACATATCCCCCAGGTAAGCAGTCATCTGCCCGAACTGTGTGTTGCTGAACAGCACCCATCCCAGGTTCACAAGGAACAGGGTATAGATATGCCGGATCACCCCGGGAGCTTTGCTAAGAAGCGGATCCAGGATGTATTTCTCCAGCACCAGCAAGATCCCGTAGTAAACGCCCCAGAGCACAAAGTTCCATCCGGCTCCGTGCCACAGGCCCGTCAGGAACCACACGATCATCAGGTTCAGGATATGACGGGCAGCGCCCCTGCGGTTTCCGCCCAGGGGGATGTACAGGTAATCCCGGAACCAGCCGGACAGTGTCATGTGCCACTTCCTCCAGAAGGAAGTAATACTGTCTGCAAGATATGGAAAATCAAAATTCTCCGGGAACTGAAATCCCAGGATCTTTCCCATTCCGATCGCCATATCCGAATATCCGGAAAAGTCAAAATAGATCTGAAGTGTATAGGCAACTGCCCCCAGCCATGCCAGAAGGACCGAACGGTCTGTCATCGCCTGGATCTGGGTGTGCATGGCGCCCAGATTATTGGCCAGGATCACTTTCTTGGACAGACCCAGGATGAGACGCTCCAGGCCCGCTCCGCACCCGGCCAGGGTGATCTTCCGGGAAGTGAGCTGGGTCTCGATCTGGGAATAGGTTACGATGGGTCCGGCAACCAGCTGGGGAAACATGGTGATATAGGCAGCAAAATCAACCAGGTTATGCTGTACCTTCACCCGTCTGCGATATACATCGATCACATAAGAAAGCGCCTGAAAGGTGTAAAAGGAAATGCCGATCGGAAGCCCCGGCTCCTTCCAGGCAATGGTGATGCCTGTTATGTCTCCGATGATGCCCACCAGAAATCCGGAGTATTTGAAAAATCCAAGGAGCAGGAGATTGACTGCAACCCCTGCTGCCAGCTGGAACTTTCGTTTCCGGCGATCGGATGCTGCTTCCATCTGAAGGCCTGTCACATAATTCAGCAGGATGTTCAGCATCATCAGGATCACATAGACCGGTTCGCCCCAGGCATAGAAGAAGATGCTGGCCAGAAGAAGAACAGCATTTTTGGCGCGGAATGGCACCAGAAAATAAACTGCAAGCACAGCAGGGAAAAACAAAAATAGAAAATTCAGACTTGAAAATACCATAACCCCGCTACTCCGACCTGCCTGCCAATACTTTCAGGAATGCATCCTGCCACTGTTCTGCTTCATCGCCCACTGCATAGAAAAAGTAATCGCCCCGCTGCATGGTCAGGGCATGCTGCAAAAGATCAAACTGGTTGGTCCCATAGTTCTCGAAATTATCGCTCTGCTCAGCCACCCGTTCTGATGCAGCAGCCTGCAGCTGATCCATCTGGTCTCCATCGGCATCCCTTGCGATCAGCAGCTCCCGCACATCCATGATATCATCGGATTTATAGTAGATATAGGAATCCGGGACCATCCCGAAACTGGAATAGGTAAGCAGGTCATCCTTCCGGAGCAGCTCATCCACTCCAGGCTGCTTTTCCATGGCCTGTGCGATCTGGTCCATTGGCACCTCCCGGGAGATCCCCTGTCTCATGATCAGGATCACAAAGATCAGTATCCCGGCCAGGATCGCGATCTGTGCAATTGTTAAGATCTTTTTTCTGTTCATCGATCCAGCCCCGCGATCTCCGCCATATAGGTCAGCCACAGCGGATAAAACTCCCAGGAAGGATGGAATCCGTCCCCGTTATAAGTTTCCGGATAAGCCCGCAGGACAAAACCCGCGTCATAATAATGGGCTCCGAGCTGATCACACATCTCTTCCAGAGCTGCATTGTAATCATCCAGATAATCGTAATACCAGTACTCTTCCCGGAAATCCGGATCGCAGGGAAGGATGCCCTGCACGTAGACCTGCACGCCGGGGATCCCGTCCATCAGCTGCTGTACGAGGGACGAATACACCTGGATATAAGTATCGATATCCGTCGCGAACGCTGCGATATCATTGGCAGAAAATGTCATAAACACAACAGAAGGCTGCAGCCAGATGGTACCGTCTATCACTTCCTGGCTGGAATACAGGTTGATGCCTCCCTGGGCCTGAACATTCTGGTCATACACCCATCCGAACCCGTGGATGGCATCCGCCACGGAATCTCCGACGATCACGGCATTTTCAAACCAGCTGCGGAAATTGTCGGAATTGTAATCATAATCTCCGTAATGCGTCAGCAGTTCTTCTTCCAGCTCAGACAGATCCTCGGCGGTCATCTCTGCCGGTGCTTCCTGCTCTTCCGCGGCATCTGCTTCTTCCTCTGTATGCTGGAAGGAAGCCGGATCTGCCGGGGGCTGCTGTTCCATATCCACGAGCATCTGTACTGTCCGGTCTATATCGCCGGCCTGCGGATCAGAGGCAGAATACGTTCCCACGCCTCCGGACAGAAAAAATACGAGGGCCAGGATGCACACCAGGCCCATCGCTGCCAGGACGGGAAAGAAGGAAGTATGATCTTGTCTGCGTTTTTTCTGCGTGTTTTTCATACGTTAAGTCATTATACACGGGAAAGGCAGCAACTACAAGAAAGAATGTTCTGACGTGACAAGCCCCCTGTCCGGACTGATCTGCCCGGGCAGGGGGCTCCTTTCGTTTGGAGTATTATTTCCTGTACATTGCTTCGTTGAAAGCTTCCAGCGCCTTCTTCTGTTTGCCGTTCATCGACCTCGGTACCACAATATTCAGGATCGTATACTGATCCCCTCGTTTCTTGCTGTCCCTGAGATACGGCACACCTTTGTTTTTCAGCCGGATGGTGGTTCCTGTCTGGGTCCCTGCCTTGATGGGGAACAGCACATTCCCGTCAATAGTGTGGACCTTGATCTGGCCGCCCAGCGCAGCCTCCGGGAAGGTGATGTCCATCTGCGAATAGAGATTAACGCCGTCCCGTTCAAACTCAGAGCTTCCTGCTACCACGATCTCTACCAGGAGATCGCCTCTCTGGCCGCCCTTGACGCCGGGTTCTCCCATGTCGCTGATACGGATACTCTGTCCGGAATCTATGCCCGCCGGGATCTTGACATCGATCTTCTTCTTGGTCTGTTTGTATCCGACGCCTTTGCAGTCCGGGCATTTCTCTTTGATGATCTGTCCGGTGCCGTGGCAGTCCGGACAGGCTTCCACAGAACGCATCATGCCAAACAGGCTCTGTCTTGTCACCGTCACCTGACCGGAACCGTTGCACTTGGTACAGGTCTCCGGAGAGGTACCGGCTTTGGCTCCGCTTCCGTGGCAGGTGGTGCATTCTTCTTTATATCCGATCTCAAGTGCCTTGCTGCATCCGAACACAGCCTCCTCGAAGCTGATCCGGATCCTGGCTCTGACGCTCGGCCCCTGCTGGGGTCCATTGTAGTTCCTGCGACGGCTGCCCCCGCTGAAGCCTCCGAAGCCGCCAAAACCGCCGCCGAACAGGTCTTCAAAGATATCACCGAAATTGCTGAATATGTCGTTCATATTCATATTCTGGTAATTGTATCCGCCTGCTCCGGCACCGCCGGCTTCAAATGCCGCATGTCCGTACTGATCATACAGTTTCTTCTTTTCCGGATCACTGAGGATACCGTAAGCTTCTGCCGCTTCCTTAAACTTGGCTTCTGCTTCCTTATCTCCCGGATTCGCATCCGGATGATACTTCTTCGCCATCTGCCTGTAAGCCTTCTTGATCTCATCGGCAGTTGCTGTTTTGGTTATCCCAAGGACCTCGTAATAATCACGTTTGTCAGCCATCTGTTTTTTTCGTTCCTTTTCCTTTTATAGGATGTGCTGCCTGTAAACCGACAGCATGCCACCCTGTGTAAAACAGGGCGGCATCTGTATCCTCAGCCTTTCGGCTTTTTCATTTCTTTCTTCCGGATAAAACTCCCGTACTATCCTTAGATCTCGGTGTAGTCACCGTCTACGACATTGTCATCCGGTCCGTTGCTTCCGGAGTTCTGATCATTGCCGCCCTGCTGGTAGCCCTGATCCTGATAGCCTGCTCCCGGACCTGCCTGGCCGGCGCCTGCCTGCTCATACATCTTGGTGAATACCTTCTGTGAGCTGTTCATCAGTTTTTCCTTAGCAGCCTTGATCTGGTTCAGCTGATCCGGAGTGATCTCAGCGTTGGTGTCGGCCGGGAGCACTCCCTTCAGAGCGTTCAGGTCATTTTCCACTTCTGCCTTGTCTGTCGGATCCAGCTTGTCGCTGACTTCATTCAGAGCTTTTTCTACCTGCATAGCCAGGGAATCTGCTTCGTTTCTTGCATCAATGCCTTCCTTACGGGCTCTGTCCTGTGCCTCGAACTCTGCTGCTTCTTTCACAGCGCGGTTGATCTCGTCATCGGACATGTTGGAGCCTGCGGTGATGGTAATATGCTGCTCCTTGCCGGTACCCAGATCCTTAGCGGATACATTGACGATACCGTTGGCATCGATGTCAAATGTCACCTCGATCTGCGGGATGCCTCTCGGTGCCGGTGCAATGCCGTCCAGACGGAACTGGCCCAGAGTCTTATTATCTCTTGCGAACTGACGCTCACCCTGTACTACGTGGATATCCACAGCGCTCTGGTTGTCCGCCGCAGTGGAGAACACCTGGCTCTTCTTGGTGGGGATGGTGGTGTTTCTCTCGATCAGCCTGGTAGCTACGCCGCCCAGGGTCTCGATGGAAAGTGACAGCGGGGTAACATCCAGAAGGAGCACATCGCCGGCACCTGCGTCTCCGGCCAGCTTGCCGCCCTGGATTGCCGCACCGATCGCCACACACTCATCCGGGTTCAGAGTCTTGGAAGGCTCCTTGCCGGTCAGCTGTTTTACTTTCTCCTGAACTGCCGGGATACGGGTAGATCCGCCAACCAACAGTACCTGGCCCAGTTCGGAAGTAGTCAGGCCTGCATCCTTCAGTGCCTGCTGTACCGGTTCTACAGTCTTCTCTACCAGGTCATGAGTCAGCTCGTCGAATTTCGCTCTGGTCAGGTTCATATCCAGATGTTTCGGGCCTTCATTCGTTGCTGTAATGAACGGTAAGTTGATATTTGTTGTCGTCGCGCTTGAAAGTTCTTTCTTAGCTTTTTCAGCTGCCTCACGCAGTCTCTGAAGAGCCATCTTATCAGTGGAAAGATCAATACCTTCCTGTGCCTTAAACTGGGAGATCAGATAATTTGTAACTCTTTCATCAAAGTCATCGCCTCCCAGACGGTTATTACCTGCAGTTGCAAGAACTTCGATAACGCCATCGCCGATCTCGATGATGGAAACATCAAATGTACCACCGCCAAGGTCGTAAACCATGATCTTCTGCTCTGCTTCATTATCCAGACCATATGCAAGGGCTGCTGCCGTTGGCTCGTTGATAATACGATCAACTTTCAGACCTGCGATCTTACCT
>JAFWOB010000198.1 GCA_017510065.1 Parasporobacterium sp. | reverse complement strand
GCATACCAGATAATATAATTTTTCCTTTTCGTGAATTACTTCTGCAGGATTAATATTTCGGTAAATTGGGAGCGATTTAAGTTGCCTTCCTGTTACACGTCTGTAACCTTTAATGCAGTTTTTTCCCCAGTCTGTGTCAAGCCATTTATAAGGCAGCAGGATCTGTTCAGCGCCACCGTCATAAACTGTTCCGTTTTTTCCATTTAGGAAGGAGAGCAAGGCGTATTTTAGCGTCTATAAGAGATTCCGCAAACTCCGTAGATACAAACCTTCCTCCTAATGCAGAACCCGAAACAACGCCGTCTTTTTCATAGCGTCCGTACAGTCGATATAAAACAATAGGTTTTGTTGATCTGCATGTAATATATTGACCGTCCTTAAAACTATCGATGTCATTCTTTGACAGAGTAGTGTCTTTTTCTACTTCCTCAATTCTATCAGATAAGTCTGTCTTAAATTGTTTTGAAAAAGCACCTGATTCGTAATGTTCCAAAGCATCATAATCGCAGTAATTTAATGGCATATTTTATCTCCGCTTGTCATGTAATCTGACCCCTTTTTGTTATTTATACCATATATCTGTAAATTATGCTTTTTATTGTGGAAGAAAGACAGGCTGGTATACGAAATCCAAAATAAAACATATATACAATGTATAACCACGCAGTTATATAATGCGTTTATTTCTGTATGCTTGGATATTGGAAGATTCACAAAAATAATGATAAAAAATAAATGGAAACTATGCATATTTCACGGTTTGCGCCTAAAATCTTGCAGGCTTGGAGAGAATATCAATGAAACTGTGAAACAGCAGAGGAGGAATCGGTAGTATGTGGCGATATATAATCAAAAGAATATTATTAGTATTTGTAGTCATCCTGGGAGTACTGATTATTATTTTCATTCTTTCGGAGATTACGCCGGGCAATCCTGCAGCCAGATTGCTGGGAACCGAAGCTTCCATGGAAGAAATTGAGGCGAAAGCGGAATCAATGGGTCTGAATGATCCGGTGATTGTGCAGTTTGGACGATATGTATTTAATTTTGTGACAAAGCTGGATCTGGGGCAGTCCTATACAACGCGGCAGCCTGTATGGGGAGAATTGATGACGCGGTATCCCTATACGCTGACACTAGGTCTTCTGGCTACAGCCCTGGCTATTTTGATTGGTGTTCCGCTGGGGGTACTTGGAGCGATCAAGCAGTATTCGGTGCGAGATACCGTTATTGTATTTCTTGCCTTGGTGCTGATGAGTATTCCTAATTTCTGGTTCGGTATTCTTTGTATCAATACTTTTTCTGTTAAGTTAAAATGGCTGCCTCCCGCAGGCACAGGTACCTGGTATCACTGGATTATGCCAGTGGTTATCCTGAGTCTTGGCGGCATGGCCAGCCTGATCCGTGTTACCCGTTCCAGTATGCTGGATACCATCCGTATGGATTACATGAGAACCGCCCGGGCGAAAGGACAAAAGGAAAGCGTGGTTATTATAAGGCACGGATTCCGTAATGCGCTGATCCCCGTGGTGAACGCCATTTCTGCGCAGATGAGCGTGGTTATCGGCGGAACGGTTATGATCGAAAGTGTATTTGCTCTTCCGGGAATCGGAAAATATATGACTGATGCGGTAACTGCTCTGAACTGGCCGGCAGTACGGGGCGGTGTAATCTGTCTGGCAATCGCTTTCAGTATTTTGAATCTGATTGTTGACCTGATTTACGTGGCCATCGATCCGCGTCTGATTTCCAGGTACAACGGAGTGAGAGGACGGGAAATACGTAAACTGAAAAAAGAAATGGCCCAGGCACGAGCAGCGCATGCGAAGGAGGTGAATGGCTGATGGCAAAAAATGTAACCCCTTATATGCAGAAGGTAAATGCCCGTCTGGAAAAGGAACGAAAAAAGGGCAAACGTTCCACTCCCTTAAGGGAAGCAGCGAAACGTTATAAACGAAATAAGATTGCCATGATCGGCCTGATTGTAGTTATTATATTCATTTTGGTTGCAATCTTTGCAGATCTGATTGCGCCTTACGGTTATGACGAAAATGATTATACCGCCATTTTACAGGCACCCTCCTGGACACATTTGATGGGAACGGATGATTACGGAAGAGATATTTTCAGCCGTATCGTGATTGCATCCCGTTATTCCCTGCCGGTTGGCTTTATCTGTGTGATTCTTGGCCTTCTGGTCGGAGGCGGTTTGGGACTGATTGCAGGCGCCGGTGGAGAGCGGGTGGAAAACGTCATCATGCGAATCATGGATATTTTTCAGGCAGTACCCGCCACATTGATGAGTATTGCCATTGTGGCCGCTCTCGGAAACACCATGAGCAATCTGATTCTGGCAATTCTGGTGGCGTCATTCCCCGGATTTGCCCGGACCACCAGGGCAGCGATCTTCACCGTAAAGGACAACGAATATATCCGGGCGGCACAGGCTTTAGGAGCGAATAAGGCGCGTCTGATGCTGCGTCATATGGTGCCAAACGGAATGGGAACGATTATTGTACATGCAACCTCAACCATGGCCAGCAGCATTATGATCATCTCCGGTATGAGTTATCTGGGATTGGGTATTGTACCTCCCACACCGGAATGGGGTTCTATCCTGAACGCAGGACGTCCCTTTATGCTGAACGCCCCATGGTACACCGTATTCCCGGGCGTGATGATTCTGATCACAGTCCTAGTGCTGAATATGATGGGTGACGGACTCAGGGATGCATTAGATCCGAAGCTGAAATAAAGGAGACTGTCATGGTAGAGAAAAATATACAGAATAACGAGACTGTTCTCGAAGTAGACGATCTGGTGGTTCATTACAATACAGAAGAAGGCGTCGCAGAGGCAGTAAATGGCATGTCCTTCACTCTGCACAAGGGAGAAACTCTGGGGCTGGTAGGAGAAACCGGCGCCGGTAAAACATCAGTAGCCCTCGCTATTATGGGACTGCTCCCGGTACCGCCAAGCCAAATCATCCGCGGATCCATAAAATTGAATGGAGAAGAGCTGGTCGGGAAAAAGAATAAAGAGATGCGCAGTATCCGGGGCGATAAGATAGGAATGATCTTTCAGGATCCCATGACATCCCTGAATCCTGTGATGTCTGTCGGTGATCAGATTGCGGAGGTTATCCGTCTTCATGAAAACATATCCAAGGGCGAAGCATCTGTAAAAGCAGGGAAAATGCTGGAGAAGGTAGGAATTGCCGCGGACCGCTATAAAGAATATCCTCATCAGTTTTCCGGTGGTATGAAGCAGAGGGTGGTAATCGCCATCGCCCTGGCCTGCAATCCAAATATTTTGATTGCGGATGAACCAACGACTGCTCTGGATGTGACGATTCAAGCCCAAGTATTGGAACTGATCAATGATTTGAAGAAGGATTATGGAACATCGGTTATCCTGATTACTCATGACCTGGGAGTTGTGGCAGAGACCTGCGACCGCTGTGCCGTGGTTTATGCCGGAGAAATCGTGGAATCAGGATCGCTGGAGGATATTTTCCTCCATGCACAGCACCCATATACCAAGGGATTGTTTGGCTCCATTCCCCGGCTGGATGTGATTGTAGAGCGTCTGCATCCCATCAAGGGACTGATGAGCGATCCTATGACACTGCCGGAATACTGCAGCTTTTATGATCGTTGTGATCATGCCTGTGAGGAGTGCAAACAGGGGGAACCCGCCTGTATGGAAGTATCCCCTGGCCATATAGTAAGGTGCAGGCTGGCACATCCGGAAGCGATGAAACCGGAAAGCTGGGAGAAAGGACAGGCGTAATCCATGGATGAAATTTTAAAAGTAGAAAAACTGAAAAAGTATTATGCAACGCCTCGGGGACTCCTGCATGCAGTAGACAACGTGGACTTTTCGGTAGAGCGTGGAAAAACCATGGGCTTTGTAGGAGAATCCGGCTGCGGAAAATCTACCCTGGGAAGTACCATCATCGGACTGGAGGTTCCTACCGGCGGAAAGATTATCTATGATGGACGGGATATTACCTTTCCAACCAAAAAGGAATTAAAGGAGCTTCGCAAGGAGCTGCAGATGATCTTTCAGGATCCGTTTTCCTCGATTGATCCTAGAATGAGCATCAGTGATATTATTGCGGAGCCTTTGATTATCCACCGGATGTACCGTTCCCGGCAGGAAAGAACTAAAAAGGTGGAGGAACTGATGGATATTGTAGGAATCGCAAGAAGATATGCCTACAGCTATCCCCATGAGCTGGATGGAGGTCGAAGGCAGCGTGTCGGAATTGCCCGGGCTCTGGCAGTTAATCCCAAATTTATTGTGTGTGATGAACCGGTTTCCGCACTGGATGTGTCGATTCAGGCACAGGTGTTAAATCTTCTGCAGGATCTGCAGCGGGATCATCAGCTGACGTATCTGTTTATTACCCATGATCTTTCTGTGGTCCGCCATATTTCCGATGATATCTGCGTCATGTATCTTGGACAGATTGTGGAAAAATGTAGTGCGGCAGAACTGTATCTGCATACGCTGCATCCCTATACCAAGGCACTGCTGTCGGCTATTCCGATCCCGGATATTACCATAAAGAAAAAGAGAATCCTGATGAAAGGTGAATTATCATCTCCCATTGAACCGAAGGATCAGTGTCGTTTTGCTGCACGATGCCCCTATGCTAATGAAGAATGTTACAGCAGCTGTCCCAAACTCATGGATGTAGGAAACGGCCATATGGTGGCCTGCCATAAAGTGCATTCATTGGAGGATAATTTGTAATTGTAATTATACGGAGTCCGGCAATAATTTGCAGACTGCCGAATGATTAAAAACAACAGAAAGTAGTAGAACAGGAGGAAAAGAAATGAGAAAATGGAAAGCATTACTGTTAGCTGCAGTTATGGCTTTTGGTCTGATTGCAGGAAGCTTCAGCGCGTATGCAGAAGAAGCACCCTCAGATGAGTCTGTGGTAATTGCTCTGTCAGCGGAACCGACATCCATCCTGAGCTGTATTATTGCAGGTCAGATGAACGATCCGGTGGCGTACATGGTTTATGATTCACTGGTTCGTTATAATTCTGAAACCGGTGAGGTAGAGCCTGATCTGGCAGTTTCATGGGAAATGCTGGACGATTACACCTGGCAGTTTAAGATCAGAGAAGGCGTTGTGGATCAGAACGGAAATCCGTTTACAGCAAATGACGTTCTTTATACCTTCCAGATCGGAACGGAAGGCGGACTGTCCTTCTATACCAGAAACTTTGATGTCACCAAATTTGAAGTAATTGATGACTATACTATCAATATTGTTACCACTAATTTCCAACCGGATCTTCTGACCCTTCTGTGTGTTGCCTGCTACGGCATGACCACAGAGGCAGGCGTAAATGATGCAGGTGGTGTAGATGCTGCATGCGTAAATCCGGTAGGCGGCACTGGCCCTTACAACTTTGTGGAATGGGTACCCGGCGATCACATTACTCTGGAAAGAAATGAAAACTACTGGGGAGAGAAGGCGTATTTCAAGACTGTTACCATGAAATTCGTTTCTGACGCGACCACCCGTCTTCTGGGACTGCAGTCCGGCGAATATGATATCAATGCATCTGTTAATTCCGAGCAGGTCAGCACCATTGAATCCAATCCGGATCTTACCCTGTACGCAGGAAATACTCTGACCGGCAACTATCTGCTCTTCAATTGTAAGACACCAGGTTTGGATAATGTGCAGGTACGTCAGGCCATCGCCTACGCCATCGATAAAAATGTTATCCTGACTGCTGCAATGCTTGGTTATGGAAACCTGACCCAGTCTACCTTATCCACCGCAAATCCGGCATATGTGGAAAATCCGAATTATCTCTTCAATGAAAGAAACGTAGACAAGGCAAAAGAATTGCTGGCAGAAGCAGGCTATTCAGAGGGACTTACCCTCAGATATCGTTATGATCCCGGTTCAATCGCTGAAAAAGTCGGCGTTATGTTGCAGGGATGGCTGAAAGAAATCGGCATCAATGTGGAGCTTGTGGTTTGGACAGACGCTACCGGTGAAAATGCAGCAGGTGACTGGGATATTCAGCTGAATGGAGCCGGCGCATATATGCTGGAACGTGCCTATAACTGCCTGATTACAGGAAGCGGAGAATACCTGACCAATGGATGGTCTGCATGGTGTAATCCGGAATTTGACGCGGCAGTTGCCAAGATCAAAGAAGACAAGCTTACAGATATGGCAGAGCGCGGACAGGCTCTGGCCGACGCATTCTTCCTTGCAGAAGAAGAATGTCCGATCATCGGTCTTTACAATACGGTTACCTTCGCCGGTTCGAAGGCAGGTATCGAAGGCCTTCGTGTAAGTATTCAGGGAAGCTATACCTTTGAAAGGATTCACAAATAAATCATAACAGATTATTAGCAGGGGGCTTCCGGGTTTTTTGATGAATCAGGAAGCCCCCTAAAGGAGTAGTTATGAATGCCAAAGATATGATGGAGATCGAAGAACTCTATTTCTTTTATGAACAGGGACTGGCAACAGATATGTACTGGACCCTGCCCAATCTTTTTTCGAAAAGGGACGATGTTTCATTTACGATTCTGCGTACCGGCAATACGATTACCGGCCATGATAATGTTGCTGCAAATTTTCGCAAATATTCTGACGGAGCGCCTCGTTACGATACCTGGCATACAGGCGCGCAGATTTGTGTTCCACTGATCGATGTGGAGGATAACGGTGAATATGGTACCTGCTTTTTCCCAACAACCGGATATTTCATCTAT
>JAFWOB010000033.1 GCA_017510065.1 Parasporobacterium sp. | reverse complement strand
TCCTTATTCATGTGGGTATGTTTTTGTTCTACCTGGATATCTACCGTTCCTTCCAGCAGATACAGAAGCTCCAGTTCCGAGTGGGCGGCAAAACTGGTCAGTTCCTCCTGATTGCTGAATCTGAGCCGGAATGATTCTTTCTTTTGCATGATAAAAAACCCCTGCTGTTCCAAAATCTTGGTCTATACAGGGGATTTTATCACGTTAAGGGTTAAAAGCAAACCAGTAATTCGGTATCGTCTTTCCGGTTCATCCGGCTTTGGTCGTCAAACTGCATCCTGGTCTTGTGTTCTATCGTATAGGGATCCCAGGTCAGCTCTTTCGTAGAAGGATCTCCCTTCTTCATAAACGCCAGCCAGGCTTCGCTCATCCTCTTTTCAAGTTCTTCCCGATAGTCTGCCGCAGTGCAGATCACGGGCTCCAGTTCCGTATTCCGGAAGATGAACGGAATATCTCCGCAGTGAAACAGAGTGATCCCGCCAAGATACGGAAGAACAGCACTTACTACATAATTCCAGGATCTGGTCCCTTTGCCCAGTTTTTGCAGGAACTCTGTCCGCTCATCCAGGAAGGCGACGGTGGCAGGCCGGAACATCCCATCCACGCTCAGGGCATATAAGGGATCTTTTCCGGGATACTGTTCTTCGAAGAGCTTAAGGACATGCTCTGCCTTATCCCCAAAGGTCTCCCGCAGAAGCGTCATCTTTTCTTCTTCGCTGTAGCGGTCCTTATCTCCAAGATAATGCATGAAGTTGAACTCCCCAAGGACAGTTCCCGCGATCACCGGAATATCTGCCGTTTCTTCCCGGAATCCCGCCAGTTCAAAAGAACCAATGTAATAATCTTCCACCGGAGAAGGATTCAGAAGCATCATGCCGCCTTCCCTTCCCAGTTCCCGGCCCGCCCGACTGGCCGCGGCGGACAGCTCCTCATACGGGATCTTCCGGATCCGGTCGATCGAGGTTTCATCCAGCCCCAGGATCTGCACAGTTTTACTGCCCAGCTCCTGCCAGTAGGTTTTCTCTTCTTCTACAGACTTTGTGCGGCTCCTCTTTAAAGCGCCGCTCTGGCTGATCACTTTCTGATAAAGACCGTCGGCTGCAGGCATCTGCAGCAGCATCGCCGCTTTTCCGCCGCCGCCGGACTGTCCGGCCACTGTCACATTATCCGGATCTCCTCCGAATGCCTTTATGTTCTCCTTCACCCACCGAAGAGCCAGTACGATATCCGCCATACCGACGATCCCGCTGTATCGGAAAGACTCTCCGAAGCCGCTCAGATCCAGGAACCCGATGCAGTTCAGCCGGTGGTTCAGACTGACAAACACCACATCGCCGTAATCGGTGAAATTGGTTCCGTCATAAGAAGGAAGCTCGATGGCCGACCCGGAACAAAACCCTCCTCCGTGAAGCCAGACCATGACCGGCTTTTTCGCCTCCTTATCCAGGTGTTTTGTCCACACATTCAGGTACAGGCACTGCTCATCCATAGGCCAGTATACATGGGGCATTTCAAACGAGCTGAAGGGAGCCGCAAAAGGATTGTCTCTGTCGGAAGGATCATGAGTAAGTGCAGCCTGTGCCTGCCGTTCTTCCGGCAACAGCGGGCAGATGTACCCGTAAGACTTGGCGTCCCGTACACCTTCCCAGGGCTCTTCCATTACCGGCAGTTCAAACCGTTCTGCCGTTCCGTAACGGATCCCATGAAAATGATAGACATCATCCTGCAAAAAACCATGAAGCTTCCCCAGTTTTGTCTCAACGATGGGAAAATCAGGCGTCCTGACTACTTTCTTCATCACAGATCTCCTTTTTGAAAAACAACCTCCGGAAATCCGTATCCGGAGGCTATTTCGTACAACGATTCTTTTCTTCTTACCCGAGGATCTTCTTTTCCAGGGCGATCAGTCTCTTCGTAAATTCCGTACCGCCGCAGTACATCTCATCCTCGTATTCGCAGATCAGGTAACCGTCAAATTCCGATCCGGCCACTACCGGCAGGATATCTTCATACGGAATGCTGGCTTCTTTGCCGTCATCTCCCAGATAATGGAACTTGCAGTGCATTTCAAAGCTGTAAGGAATGATGTCCTTCAGCTGCTTAAGCAGATCCGGCAGATCCTTTCTGTCATGAAACTGTACAAATCCGTACATACCGGCCAGGTTGTCCATGATGGCAGGAGATGCGCCGGCTGCGAAGAGCTGCTTCTGCGCCTCTTCCATGGGAACGCCGTCCCGGCGGAACTGCGCTGCCATCTGCAGATGCTCTTCCTTCACACCGATCTGAAGGGCTTTCAGCCACTTCGGCCTGTTGGGAGCCACCGAAAGGAAGCCGAAATCCGGAACGAATCCCAGATATTTGGACCCTGTCTTTTTGATCACATCCAGATAGGCCTGGATCGTCTCCGATGCCGGAGTTTCCGGATTGTGGATCTCGATGCCGCATTTTACATCATAAAGCTCTGCGTAGGGAGCCAGTCTTCCGAAGGCTTCCGGGGACATCATGTACTGCACCCGCATCACCTTGCAGCCCAGCTTATTGGCGGCTTTCAGGTCGAGAATGGCATCTGCCAGCATCTCGTCATCCGTCAGATTCCGGTCGCTTAACAGGCCCTTGTCGTTGTTGGCGCCGTATCCCACCGGACCGATGCCGTATTTTACTTTCAGCGCCTGTACAAGACCCAGGAATTCCTCGCTGACATTCGGATAGGAAGGAAGCATCTGGGTGCCTACGATCTCGTATCCCTGCGCTCCGGCCATGGCTGCCTGCCGGACACATTCTTCAAAATCATACTGATAACGGGCATACTCTGTTCCATAGCAGAATAAGGTTGCTCCTAATTTGATATTTCCCATGTTCTTACTGCCCCCTTTCAGTCTTCTACCTTGATCGTTACTTTATCCCCGGCATCCAGCGGCATGAAGCTGTGACCCGGCCCGATCTGCATATAAGGAATTCGAAGCATCAGCTTCAGCTCCAGTTCATGCTCTCCGGT
>JAFWOB010000197.1 GCA_017510065.1 Parasporobacterium sp. | reverse complement strand
TCCGGGAATTCCGGATGGATACAGACGTGGCAAAGGAGATGATCCGGATCGCCCTGCCGTCTACCTTTTCCACCATCGTCGTAACGGTTTCCACCATGTTCATCCAGGCAGCGGTGAACTACTATGGATCGACAGTCGTTGCCGCTTATACCATCGGCGGGAAAGTGGAACATATCGGATTCTGTCTGGCCTATTCCATCGGCCTGGCGGCAGGCGTTTTCTGCGGACAGAACATCGGCGCCCGCAACATGGAACGGACCCGGAAGGGATTTCGCGCCGGCATGGTGATCGCTCTGGCATACAGCGTGTTTGTGGGGCTTGTCATGCTGCTTCTGGCAGGTCCTTTGACGTCGCTGTTCTCAGACGACACGGAAGTGATGAGGATCGCCGTTCCCCTGATCCGGATCGAAGCCAGTTTTTCCCCGGTGCTGTGCGTCGTCTTTGTATTCCAGAATTTCCTGCGGAATGTATCGGATGTGCGGCCTACTGTAGTCATGAGTTTTGCGGAGATCCTTTCCCGGGGGATCCTGCCTTTCGTGCTGTCCTCCTGGATGGGGTATTACGGGATCTGGTGGGCAACGCCGGTGGGTTGGACACTGTCCATGATCATCGGTTTTGTCCGCTACCGGTCCGGAAAGTGGAAGGATAAAGCGGCAGTCGGCTAAAATCAGAATGCAATATTGACCTTCCGGCAAAGAAAACTGCCGATGAGGTACAATTCGGATATAAAATATAGTCATTTTTCGATAGTTGTTTTCCCGAAGAACGAATAGAATAGTATATGGCGGAATATATGTCAGAGCATATTATGTGAGGATATAATATGGATCAGATCATTCAGACAAATTACGGAAAAGTAAAGGGCGTACAGGAAGGCTCCTGTATGGCGTTTAAAAATATCCCTTATGCGAAACCTCCGGTGGGAGAACTCCGGTTCCGAAGACCGGTCGAGCCGGAGCCCTGGGAAGGGGAGCTGGACTGTACTGCCTTCGGCAATATTACGGTGCAAAGCCTTCCGGGCAATGAACAGCCCTGGGAAAAACTCTATTATAAAGAATTTTACAGCGACCCGGCATTTCTTCGCGAAATGAGCGAAGACTGCCTGAACCTGAATATCTGGACCCCCGCAAAGACTGCTGATGATAAGCGTCCGGTGGCGTTCTGGATCCACGGAGGCGGATTTGCGGGCGGATACAGCAGCGAGATCGAATTTGGCGCAGAGGCGTTCGGGGCACAGGGAGTGATCCTGGTAACCATCGAATACCGCTGCGGACCCTTTGGATTTCTGGCTCATCCCTGGCTCAGCGAAGAAGATGAAAAAGGCATATCCGGCAATTACGGAATCTTCGACCAGATCGCTGCCCTTAAATGGATCTATGAGAATATCGCAGCCTTCGGCGGGGATCCGGAGAATATCACGATCTTCGGACAGTCTGCAGGCTGTATGAGCGTACAGGCACTTATCTCCAGTGAACTGACGGAGCATATGATCGCAAAAGCGATCCTGCAGAGCGGCGTCCAGGTAACCGGCGGATTTCTTGCCATGCCGACCCTGGAAGAAGAGGAGCAGTACGGTCAGCGGATCATAGAACTGGCGGGCGTTCATTCTTTGGAAGAGCTTCGAAAGCTTCCGGCGCAAGAGCTTCTTCAGGCCAAGGAAACCTTTGACGGGGAAATGCGAAGGTACATGATGGAGCATCCGGAAGAGGAAGGCGACGCGCTTCGCATCGTCCCGAATGTGGACGGATATCTGCTGCAGAAGAACGTCAGGGATCTCTTCCGTGACGGCGCCATCAAGCCGATCCCGTATATGGCAGGCTGTACGATGGAAGATCTGGGAACGACGGAAGAAGACCGGAAAAACAAAACCCCGGGCATGCTGCTTCAGGAGAATAAAGCTTTCTGCAAGGGCGTCTCGAAGATGTTCGGAAAAGATGCTTACTGCTATCTGTTTGCCAGAACACTTCCCGGCAGTGTCGTTGCTCCGGAAGCCGGAGAAGATATCGCCTTTCATTCCGCAGAGCTGTGGTATATGTTCGGAACGCTTAGCAGGTGCTGGCGTCCGATGACAGAGAAAGACTTCGCGCTGAGCCGGGAGATGGTGACCGCCTGGACGAACTTCATGAAGACCGGACAACCCGGAGGCGGATGGAAG
>JAFWOB010000032.1 GCA_017510065.1 Parasporobacterium sp. | reverse complement strand
CCGGGAACGCCGTGACCATGATATCATTGACCACTTTACCCAGTTCGGTAACCATCAGGTTCTTCTTATCTTTCCGTACATAACGGCGTGCCAGAATGGTCGTAATGGTCGGAGAATAGGTACTTGGACGTCCAATCCCTGCTTCCTCCATCGCCTTGACCAGTGAAGCCTCCGTAAAATGAGCCGGCGGCTGTGTATAATGCTGAGAAGGATCGTACTCACAGCTGTCAATTTTCGCATCAGCAGTCAAATTGGATACGACATTATTCTTCTCTTCTTTTTCTTCATCCGCAGATGTATAGACGCTCATAAAGCCGTCAAAGATCTGCTTGGATGCATTTGCCTTAAATACATAATCTCCGGCAGCAAACAGGATCGATGTCACTTCAAAGCGCGCATTGGTCATGCGGCTGGCTACAAAGCGCTTCCAGATCAACTGGTAGAGACGGAAATTATCACGGTCCAGTTTTGTCTTCAGCATATCCGGCACAACGGTGATATCCGTCGGGCGGATGGCTTCATGCGCATCCTGCACCTTGCTGCCGGATTTTCCTTGTGCACTGGCATAGCTGACATATTCTTTGCCGTAGGTTTCTCCAATGTAATCTTTCGCTGCTGCCACTGCCTCATCGGAAACACGGACAGAATCGGTACGCAGGTAAGTAATATAACCGCTTTCATACAACTGCTGTGCGATCCGCATTGTCTTCTGTGTGGAGAAGTTCAGTGCTTTGGATGCTTCCTGCTGCAAAGTAGAAGTTACGAACGGGAGCGGTGCTTTCTTTTCACGAGGAGTATGCTTGATATCCTCGATCACCATCTCGTTCCCATCCAGATGCGCCATGATCTGGTCCAGTTCCTGTTTGTTCTGGATATCAATCTTGCCGTTATGATCTCCAAAGAAACGGGCAACGATCGGTTTCTTCTCCCCATGAATATGGACCAGCGCATCCAGCAGCCAGTATTCTTCCGGAATAAACCGGTCGATCTCCTCGTCACGGTCACAGATCATACGCAGAGCAACCGACTGCACACGGCCGGCAGACAGACCTCTTTTGACTTTTTCCCACAGGATCGGGCTGATGCCATATCCGACCAGACGGTCCAATGCTCTTCTTGCCTGCTGTGCATCCACCAGATTCATATCAATCTCTCTGGAATTCTTTAACGATGCAGCCACAGCTGATTTTGTAATTTCATTAAACGTGATACGGGCCTGTTTCTTTTCGTCCAGTCCCAGAGCCTTGGCCAGATGCCAGCTGATAGCCTCTCCCTCACGGTCAGGGTCGGTTGCCAGGTAGACTTTTTTAGCTTCCTTCGCCAGACGCTTCAGCTCAGCTACCGTATCGCCTTTTCCTCTTATAGTAATATATTTCGGCTCGTAGTCATTTTCTACATCAATACCTAAAGAGCTCTTAGGGAGATCCCTGATATGGCCTTTGGAAGCAACGACATCATAGCTGCTGCCAAGGTATTTTTTCACCGTTTTCACTTTGGCCGGGGACTCCACGATCACTAAATTCTTTGCCATAGATACAATCCTCTCATGCAAACATTTTCTTACAAGTTAAACTAAATAACACTAATGTCCCCTTCCTGTCAACCGAATTTATTATTTCAGGTTTTCACATAATATCCGGGAGATACCTCTTTTGCTAACCCTTCCAATACGAAAAATGTGATAAGAAAAGCTGCTTCTTCTGCCTTCATCTGCGCTTTTTGAGCGATCTCTTCCAGGCTTTTCGCATCCCAGTCAAGGGCTGCATATAATGTGTTCGCAGCCGGATCGGAAAAATCTTTATTTTTCCCCTGCAGTTCCCTTTGCCACTCTGAAGCATTCCCATTCTGACTTCCCGTAAGAAGGGAAAGTACCTCTTCCGGAGTGGTAAGCATCCCCGCACCTTCCCGGATCAGAAGATTGCAGCTTTCACTTAAAGGATCCGTCACCCGTCCCGGCAGCGCATATACATCCTTCCCCATATCCAGTGCATATCCCACGGTCGAAAGCGTACCGCTCTGTTTTCTTGCCTCCATGACCAGAAGCAGATCACTGAGAGCAGCGATCAGACGGTTCCT
>JAFWOB010000196.1 GCA_017510065.1 Parasporobacterium sp. | reverse complement strand
TCCGGTGAAGAAGGTGTCCAGATTTTCAGAAGGAACCTTCAGGACCGTCCGGTGAAACATTGGGTCAATATAATCCGGACCGCATTTAAATGCGGCCGGTTTTAAGTCTTTCTTCTTCAATGCACCCAAAAGCGCGCAGGTGATCAGTGTTTTCCCGCTTCCGCTTTTCGGTGCCGCCAATAAAATTCGAGGTTTTTTCATTCTATATTACCTTTAAAAGAACAGATCCAGACCGGATTCTCTGCCTGCAGCATATGATAGTTTCCGACCTTTCTTGTTCTGGTCACTGCCATCTGGACGATATCAAAGTCGCTGACATTGAAGTTCTTTTCAATCTGCAGAAATTCTTCAAAAGTCTCATGGCTGACCGCGTTGGCAACAATCGATGTCTTTGGATTCTTCGCAAAGATGGCTGCCAGTATCTCTTTCAGGTTGCCGCCGGAACCGCCGATAAAAACATGCGTCGGGGCCGGAAGCTCTTCTAATCCTTCCGGTGCATACGCAGGAATGATCTTCACATTTGAAAGTCCGAATGCTTCCGCATTCTGCCGGATCAGATCTACAGCCTCTTCTTTTCTCTCGATCGCATAAACTGTGATATCAGGGGATATCCTTGCAATCTCCACAGCGATGGATCCGGTGCCGGATCCTACATCGTACACAACGGCATCACCCGTCAGATGCAGCTTGGAGATGCTGGCTGTCCGCACTTCCTCTTTGGTCATCGGGACTTTTGCCCGAATAAAGGAGCTGTCCGGAAGTCCATGTGTTACCGCTGCCACACCTGCTCTCGGATTTAATATAAATAAGGCATAGAGGCCGTCTTTCTCCAAGGAATCACAATCTGCCGGTGCCAGATCCAGCAGTTCCTGCTCCGGATAGGACATCTGGTATCCTGCCAGTATCCTGCAGTCATCCATTTCTTCTTCCAAAAGCATCTTGCCGATCGTCTTCAGATCATTCACACCGGAAACCAGAAGGAATGTTTTTTTGCTGGTCCGAATGGTATGAAGAAGCCTGCCTCTCCAAGTTTCGACTGTCCCTCTGCCATGAACACTAAAGAGGGTGGCGTCTTCCCAGGATATACCAAAAAGAGCCGCCAGGTTAGAAACAGATGAAATACCCGGATAAACTTTTATCTCTCCGGAAAGCTCTCCGTTTGCAACTGCCTCTTTTAAAGCCAGCGTCATTTTTGTGGCTCCGCTGTAGAACCCGCTGTCTCCGGAGAAAAGGATCGCCGCATCACCCGGCTTTTCTTTCAGGACAGGGATAATCTCTTTTGCAAAATAATATGGATAGCTTTCCGCCGTGATCTTACAGTCTTCCAGGATCCGTTTTGCGCCGAAAACAAGATCTGCGCTCTGCATCGCCTGATAAGCTTCCACCGTCAGATTTTCCGGATGTCCCATGCCGCAGCCGATCAAAGAAATGGTGCGTTTTCTTTCATCCAAATATCCATATAACGTCCGGCGAACCTCCGCTGCGGACATACCGGCAGAGTTTTCCGGAACACCGATCACGTACAGAGGAATGCCTGCCTTAGCGGCTGCCTCCTCTTTTTCTGCAAAGCCGCCTGACTTGCCGGTCTGCTTGGTGACCATGATCTTAATATCATGATCTTTGATGATCGCGAGGTTCATATCCAGCGAGAACGGCCCCTGCATGGCAATGATCCGTTTTCCCGGAATACCGCTTTTTTCACAGATCGCAATGCTTTCCGTTCCCGGAAGAACACGTGCAAAAATGCGGTCCTTCACTTTTTCATTTGCACAATAATCCGGCAGTTCTTTGCTGCCTGTTGTCAAAAGGATGTTTCCTTCTGTATTCGCCAGTGTTTCAATGCAAAGTGCTGTATCCGGGAAGTAATATTTATCAGCCGAAACTCCTTTTACATCTTCTTCAGTTTGATTCCGGTCAAGACGCAGATAGGCTGCGCCCTTTTCTTCAGCTGCCTGTTTGATATTCTCGGGGGCTTCCTTTGCGTAAGGGTGCGTAGCATCCACGACTACCTGAATGCCTTCTCTTTCAATAAACGATGCAATCTGCACCTCATCCATCCGGCCGGTATGTACCTTAACCAAAGGATCTTCGTTCATGACCTGCTCGCCGTACTCTGTTGCCACGCACAGATCATGCGCGCAGCCCTTTTCACAAAGCCACTCGGATAATTCTCTGCCTTCTGTCGTTCCCGCAAAAATCAGAATCTTACTCATCCTTCTCTTCTTTCTGATGGATAGCCACGTTTGGTGACCAGTTTTCCGTCAATGATCTCGGCTG
>JAFWOB010000195.1 GCA_017510065.1 Parasporobacterium sp. | reverse complement strand
GGTACGGATGCAGGTCCCTTTACGGATTTCATCAAGGACCATGAGTTTGGCGTTTTGGTTATGACTCATTTTTTCCTCCTATCTGTTACCCTAAAGGGAATCAGTGGAAGAAAAAGTGTTACCTTTTTGGGGTTCAGATCATTTTGGCAAATTTAATATTTTGAGAATACAAAGTGTTCTTTTTTCAGCAAATATAAAAAATAAAGAACTGCCTATGTATTCTTTAATCCTGGGATGTGCCAATATGAGTACACTTTTTATTCTTTTTTTAAGCGAGCAGGAGATTTGAGAATAGTCTGCCAGTTCTTAAATAATGAGAAATGGCTAAAAAAGAACACTTCGTATTCTCATATAATGAAAACGCGTGATATGAGAACACCTGGTGTCCTTAAACCGGTAAAATGGCAAAATTGAGAACTCAGCGGAAGTTTTATAAAAAAGGAAACGCAGGAGAAAGCATTGTATTGACAGGAAAGAAAAAAGGTGATAAAAATACATCGGCACCGAAGCAAATCGAACAATAATAGATAAACACGATATACGAAAGGACTCTGTCAAATGATAAATGAAACAGAACTAATCAGGAAAATGCTGCTGTTTACCAGAAAAGCAAGAGCCGGTATTGCAGGAGGCGGCCCTGCCGCAGCGGGGGATCCCTGTGAGAAAGCTCATGAACTGGGACGGAACCTGCAGCAGGCAGCGCTTTCTGAACCGCTCCTTTCCAGAGAACACCTGTTGGTGATCATTAAGGAGTTTCCTCAGGGGATCAGACAGAAGGTCGTCGCGGAAAAGGCCGGCGTCAATCAGTCTTCCGCTTCTGAACTGATCGGTAAGCTGGCCGAAGCAGGATATATCAGACGGGAACCGGATCCGGATGACAAGCGCGCAACCCTGCTTTTTCTGACGGAAAAGGGACAGGAAAGAGCAGTACAGGTACAGGAAGAAAGAAAAAGTCTGTATGGGGGTATTTTTGATGCTCTTTCTGAAAAAGAAAAACAGACCCTCTCAGATCTTCTGGATAAACTGCTGAAAAAACGGGCATAGGAAAATGTTCCATAATCATGTTTACTGAAAATAAAACTATGCTATAATGTGTTTGTTTTAGCAGGGAATTCGTGCTATCGGAGAAGGAATGGAGAAAGAAGGGACAGGGAAATCAAAAAAGAGCGGGATCGTTACCGCCGCATTGTTCGCTTTCAGCCTTGTGGTCGTAGCGGTCATCGCATTTATGGAATTTGGGGGAGAAAAGGACAGATATCTGGAAAAGGATTCTTTTAATGTCCTTTATCTTTTTGGCGCCATTGGCTGCTTCCTGGTAGCACTTCTATGTGAAACCGCCAAGTATTCCTATCTTCTGCGGGGCAAGATTCAAAAGAACAGAAGATCGATCGCTTTTTCCACTGCCGTAATAGGAAAATACTATGATAACCTGACCCCTGCCGGAGCAGGAGGACAGGGCTTTCAGATGTATTATCTGAGTTCCCACGGATGTGATCCCGGAACATCGGGGGGACTGCCGATCATCGGATTTCTGGGCCTCCAGTTCGCATTTGTACTGATCGGGATCGTAACGATCATCCTGGGGAGAGAATTTCTGGATGATATAGTAGCGATCAAGGTCACGGCAATTGTGGGACTGGTCTTTTATGCATTTGTACCGGGGTGTATTATCCTGTTTGCCATTGCGCCGAAACTTCTGGAGGCGATCGTGGCATGGGGCACCAGGATGTTGGGAAAGCTCCGCATCCTGAAACATCCGGAGCAGACCAATCAGAAAGCGATCCAGCACCTTCAGTCCTATACCAATACCCTGCATTCCTTCAGCCGCAACCGGAGCCAGGTGATCGTGGTCTTTGCGCTGTCGGTGGTCTATCAGCTGGCTTTTATGTGCATGCCCTTCTTTGTGCTGAAGTTTTTCGGCGCCAGCATGGGACTGATCGAATGTTTCTGCAAAGTTGTCTATATCTATGCCGCCATTACCATCATCTTCACGCCTGGTAATTCCGGCGCCGCGGAAGCATCTTTTTATATGGTTTTCAATACTCTGTCAGGAGGCGCGGTATTCTGGGGAATGCTGGTCTGGAGGGCGCTTTGTTATTACAGCTGGATCTTCCTGGGAGCAGTGATCCAGATCCGGGACCGGATCAAACAGAAAAAAACAGTTGACACCTGATATATACTTTGCTATAGTAACGCAATAAAACCGATGAGAAAGAGTAGTAACCCCTGCCTCTTGTCTCTGAGAGAGCTGCAGACGGTGAGATTGCAGCAGACAATACAAGGGCGAATGGACTTTCGAGGGCGAACAGAAATGTCTGTCAGGACAGAGTATGAGAGACGGGATTTGGCCTCCCGTAACCAAGGGTCAGCATATGATGGTATGCATGAGTGGATACAGTAATTGTATCAAGCCGGGTGGCACCGCAGGTTTATCACAGACCTGTCCCAGCAGAAATTTGCAGGGACAGGTCTTTTTGTATCCATCGACCTGTCCGACAAGATCATCTTCACAAAGGAGGAAAAAGACATGACAGAAAACAAAATCCCTTACAAAATCTACCTGAATGAGGACGAGATGCCGAAGAGATGGTACAATCTGCGGGCTGATATGAAGAACAAACCCGCCCCTCTCGTAAATCCGGGTACAGGAGAGCCGATGAAAGCAGAAGAACTGGAAGCAGTGTTCTGCAAGGAACTGGTCGAGCAGGAACTGGATAATGACACTCCTTACATCGATATCCCGGAGGAGATCCACAGCTTTTATAAAATGTACCGGCCGTCACCGTTGGTAAGGGCTTATTGCCTGGAAGAAAAACTCCAGACGCCGGCCAAGATCTATTACAAATTCGAAGGAAACAATACCAGCGGCAGCCATAAACTGAATTCTGCCATTGCTCAGGCCTATTATGCAAAGAAACAGGGCCTCAAGGGTGTTACCACCGAGACCGGAGCCGGACAGTGGGGCACAGCGCTTTCCATGGCCTGCTCTTACCTGGGACTGGACTGCAAGGTCTATATGGTCAAAGTATCCTATGAGCAGAAGCCGTTCCGAAGAGAAGTCATGAGAACCTACGGAGCATCCGTCGTTCCGTCACCGTCCGATACCACCGCGATCGGAAGAAAGATCCTGGAGGAGTTCCCGGGCACGACCGGAAGTCTTGGCTGCGCGATCTCTGAAGCCGTGGAAGTTGCTGTTTCCAATCCGGGTTACCGTTACGTACTGGGCAGCGTGCTGAATCAGGTGCTGCTGCATCAGTCGGTGATCGGTCTGGAAAGCAAACTGGCTATGGATAAATACGGGATCAAGCCGGATATCATTATCGGATGCGCAGGCGGCGGATCCAACCTGGGCGGCCTGATCGCACCGTTTATGGGAGAGAAGTTAAGAGGCGAGGCAGATTATCAGATCATAGCTGTAGAGCCGGCTTCCTGTCCGAGTTTCACAAGAGGCACCTTTGCATATGACTTCTGCGACACGGGAATGATCTGCCCGCTGGCAAAAATGTACACTCTGGGAAGCGGATTTATCCCATCCGCCAATCACGCCGGCGGCCTGAGATTCCATGGTATGAGCACGATCCTGTCACAGCTGTATCATGATGGGTATATGGAAGCAACCAGCGTTGAGCAGACCAGCGTCTTCCAGGCAGCAGAAGAATTTGCAAGAGTAGAAGGCATCCTTCCGGCACCGGAAAGCTCTCATGCCATTCGGGTGGCGATCGATAAAGCACTGGAATGCAAGGAGACCGGCGAAGAAAAGACGATCCTCTTCGGCCTTACCGGCACCGGCTATTTCGACCTTGTCGCATATGAAAAATACCATAACGGAGAAATGACTGACGTGATCCCGACCGATGAGCAGATTGCGGAATCCATCGCAAAACTGCCGAAGATCGGATGAGTCCCTCAACAGGCAACAGCATCACGAAGATATAAAAAACATTAAGAAGAAAGAAGGAAACAACATGAAAAAGACAATCCTTAAAATATTCGCAATCGCAGCAGCAGTCATTATGACAGGCACCATCTTCGTATACGGCGCTCCGGAAGAGGGAACCACGGTTTTTAAAGTTGGTATCTGCAATTATGTAGATGACGCTTCCCTGAATCAGATCGTTGACAATATCCAGTCCAGACTGGAAGAATTGGGAGCAGAAAACAGCGTTACATTTGAGATCTCCTATCAGAATAGCCAGGCAGACTCCAGTATCATGAATCAGATCATCGCGGACTTTATTGCCGACAATGTGGACCTGATGGTAGGTGTGGCGACACCGGTGGCTATGGCTATGCAGGCGGCGACAGAAGATAATCAGATCCCTGTGGTCTTTGCGGCGGTTTCCGATCCGATCTCGACGGAACTGGTGGATTCCCTGGAGGCTCCCGGTGCCAATATCACCGGATCTTCCGATTATCTGGATACCACAGCAGTCATGAATCTGATCTTTGCAGCAGATCCGGAAGCACAGAAAATAGGCCTTCTTTATGATATCGGACAGGATGCCAGCACTACCCCGATCGCGGCAGCTAAGGAATATCTGGATGAAAAAGGGATCGAATACAAAGATTATACCGGTACCACGGTAGCAGAAGTGGAACTTGCAGTACAATCCCTGATCGCAGACGGAATGGATGCAGTGTTTACTCCGACAGACAACACGATCATGACAGCAGAACTTTCCATCTATGAAGAACTTGCCGAGGCGGGTATCCCGCATTATACAGGAGCAGATTCCTTCGCCCTGAACGGAGCCTTTGTCGGATACGGCGTGGATTATGCCGAACTGGGAGCTAGAACGGCAGATATGGTGAAGGAAATCCTGGTAGACGGCAAGGATCCTTCCGAAACACCTGTCCTGACATTCGACAACGGAACCGCTACCGTTAATACAGAAACCTGTGAAATGATCGGATTCGATTATGCGCAGATTGAAAAAGCTTTTGAACCATACTGCCTCCGGATCCAGTCGATCGTTACAGCGGAAAGCTTTGACGAGATACAGTAAAGGATTTGATAAGGCACAGTTATGGGCGTAATATTACCGTTATTGCAAACTGCACTTGAGCTGGGACTGACAGGAGGACTGACAGTCCTGGCTTTGTTTCTCAGTTATTCCATGCTGAATGTCTGTGATCTTTCCACAGACGGATGCTTTACGCTGGGTGCTGCTGTGGGAGCCGTCGTGGCAATCTCAGGGCACCCTTATCTGTCGATTCTGGCAGCCATGGGAGCGGGGATCCTGTCCGGTCTGATCACAGCAGTTATCCAGACGAAAATGGGTGTGGACAGCCTTCTGGCAGGTATTATCGTAAATACCGGGCTCTATTCCATCAACATCGCGATCATGAGCGGTTCCTCAATCCTGAATATGAACAAGACAGAAACGGTTTTCACAAAGATGAAAGATCTTCTGAAAGGGACGTTTCTGAATGATCAGTATAAACTGATCGTGATCCTGATTGCGGTAGTTCTGGTCTGTGTGTTCCTGGCGCTGTTTCTTAAGACCCGCCTGGGACTGGCAATCCGGGCTACCGGCAATAATCCGGCAATGGTTAAGTCTTCTTCGATCAATCCGGTCTTTACCACCATTATCGGCCTTTGTGTGGCCAATGCTTTCACGGGCCTTTCCGGCTGCCTGATGGCGCAGGCACAGAAATCCGTGGATATCAATATCGGAACCGGTATGGTCACGATCGCTCTGGCTTCCCTCTTGATCGGAAGGACCTTTTTTGGGAAACGAAAGATTCCTGTCCAGATTGTAGGAGCGGTCATCGGCGCCTTTATTTTCCGACTTGTGTATACCATCGCTCTCAGACTGAATATGCCGGCTTATATGCTGAAACTGGTATCTTCCGTGATCGTGATCCTGGCGATTTTCCTTCCATATTTAAAGACCAGATATCCGATGCTCAGACGAAGGCTCGGGATCCTTTCAGGCAGGAAGAAGGGAGGTGGCAGCCATGCTGAAGGTTAACGGCATATCCATCACCTTCAATCCCGGAACCGTAAATGAGAAAAAGGCGTTGGACACACTGTCTCTTCATGTGAAACCGGGAGATTTTATTTCGATCATCGGGGCCAACGGAGCCGGGAAATCTACACTGTTCAATGCCATCAGCGGAACATTTTACACGGATGAAGGTACGATCTCCCTGGATGGAAAAGACATTACACTGATGCCGGAACATAAGCGGGCCAGGATTATTGGAAGGCTGTTCCAGGATCCCATGCTGGGAACCGCTCCGGACATCAGCATCATGGAGAATATGGCCCTGGCGGCAGGAAAAGGAGGATGGCTCTCCATCCTGTCCAATAAAGAGAAAGCGGATTTCAGGGATCGGGTGGCGCTTTTGGAAATGGGGCTGGAAAACCGGATGAGCCAGCCGGTCAAGCTGTTGTCCGGAGGTCAGAGGCAGGCACTGACATTGTTGATGGCAACGTATCATGCGCCAAAACTCCTTCTTTTGGATGAACATACCGCAGCCCTGGATCCTGCCACTGCGGAAAAAGTGCTGGAAATCACCCGGCAGGTGGTCGCAGACAACCATCTTACCTGCCTGATGATCACCCATAACATGCAAAATGCCCTGGACCTGGGGAACCGGACACTTATGATGAACCAGGGAAAGATTATCTATGATGTGGAAGGAGAAGAGAGAAAAGGTCTGACGGTCCGTGACCTGCTGGAGCGGTTCAAGTCAAAAGTCGGAGAAGAGCTGGACAACGACCGGATGCTTCTTTCTGACTGAAGGATACTTAAGACAAGGCCGGGCAGGAAATATCAATAATCCTTGACTTTGTAATAGGTTTCATATATAATGCGTCACGTATGCAATAATGCTTTAGTGAACTAAAGTGCAGCGTATTAGAATAAAATGCCCTAAGGCATTCATATGGAGGTTAATTACTATGGTAATGAGTATTATTGGTTTCATTTTCGGTATTGTCGGCCTGTTAGGCGCTCTGTTATGGCATCCGACCACAGTGATGTGCATCATCTGGATCGTTGTTGCTGTACTCGGTATCGTTCTTTCCGCTATCGGCATCAAGAAAGGCAGCAAAGGCTTAAGCATTGCCGGTCTTGTTCTTTCCATCATCGGTGTTATCATTGCGATCGTTATGACCGTAGCATGTGCTACTGTTGATAAGGCTATCAACACTGTTAAGGATGAACTGGCTACTGCATCAGAAGAGCAGGTCCAGGGTGCCCTGGAAGATCTTGGAGCACAGCTTGAAAGCGCTCTGGGTGAAGCAGGCGCAGAAATCGAATCCGTTGCGGAAGAAGTATCTGAAGCAGCTGCAAACTAAGCTGACTTAACAGACAAATTGATTGGTTAAGCTCCTGTATATCTGTTATGCAGGAGCTTTGCTGTTATTTATCCTATGCATCCGTATTTGACTGTTTTTTCCATCCGTATTCCCATGTATGGCCTGATGATGGCAATCGGGTTTCTCCTGTGCAGCGTGATCTGTTTTCTGCGCACCCGGAAGAGAGGACTTCAGGGAGAAAATCTGATCATCATAGCGGCAATGATTCTTTTGTTTGCCCTGATCGGCGGTTTTGTGTTCTATGCGCTGGTAACATACAGTCCTGAACAGATCGCGGATTTTATCAGGGAAGGAGACTGGGAATCCCTGCTTGGAGGCGGGATCGTCTTCTATGGTGCCCTGATCGGGGGGATCATAGGAGCGTTTATCGGGAGCCGGATCGCGAAAGACGACCTGCGGGATTATATGGATATTATCGTGCCGGTGATCCCGCTGGGACATGCGATCGGAAGGATCGGGTGCTTCTTCGCCGGGTGCTGCTATGGAAGGCCGACTGACAGTGCGATCGGTGTGATCTATACAGATCCTGCCGGCGGAGCACCGACCGGGATCCGGCTGCTTCCTACGCAGCTCATTGAATCCGCCTACAATCTGCTTTTATTCGGAGTTCTTATGGCGGTATCGAAAAGGACGTCATCACGGTATCTGACCACCTTTTTATACTGCATTCTGTATGGGAGTTTCCGGTTCGTTCTTGAGTTTTTCCGGTATGACAGTATCCGGGGGATTGCAGGAGGTCTGTCCACATCCCAGTGGGTCAGTCTTGGGCTGATCGCGGGAGCATTGATTGCGGCAGCCATTTATCGACTGGCTGTTAATAGAAATAAGACTTCTTCAGAAGTCAGGTGATTGTACGAATAAGGAGGTATCTGATTATGCCGTTTTCCATCGCGTTGATCATAGGCCTGATCCTGGCGCTTATTGCGACTGTCCTGGCTTATGTATTTTTGATTCCGGACAAGGTTCGCGACAGCCTTCCCGGTTTTTTCCGATTCCTTCATGACCTGATCAACTTCAGGACCATGATCATCGAAAGTGTGATCAAACTGCTTTATGTATTCTGCAGCTTCGGATGTATTGGAGTCGGTCTGTTCCTCTTATTTGGGAAAAATTTCCTGATCGGGATCCTGGTCCTGATCGGAGGACCGCTGGTGTGCAGAGTTATCTTTGAACTGGTCATGCTGTTCGTGATCCAGGTACAGAACACGATCTCGATCAACAGAAAACTCAAATAAGAGCTTTCAGATATTCGTATATGGCATCCTCGGATGGCGGACATCCGGGGATGTTCTGCGTAAAAGCGTGGGTACAGTTACCGATCCCCACCGGCAGATCCTCACTCGACATCCGGGAAGGCTCCGGGGAAGAAAGACCCTGATATCCCTGTCCGATACAGAACCGGACATGCAGCCGTTCTGTCAGGATCTTCAGAAGACCTTCCTGATCCAGCCTGTACAGGGCGTCGGTCAGGGCACTGTAACAGGCACTGCAGGATTGGATCTCTTCGGTAGCATAATTAAGTGCCATTGCTTTATGAGTCAGGGAAGCTAAGGAGTCCGCTGCAGATGATGGCCCAGCTGTTTCGGAAATGAGCGGACTGCCGGCTGATTCCAGGTTTGTCAGGACCAGTTTGGAAAGGTCTGCGCTACCGATGCCGAGAGATTCGGAAAGTCCTATATAACGAACTTTTTCCTGCGCTCTGTCAAGAACCCGGCAGGCGTAGGCGTCTGTTAGGACAGGATCCAGCGCCGCCAGGATATTGTTCTGTACCAGGGGATTTCCGCCGTCTTCAAAATCCGGATCTCCGCAGATATTGTCCACAACGATAAAATCCTGGTGGATACAGCTGTTGAGCGCAGCAATCGGGTCGTGAAGTCCCAGGGCGTGAAACCGGCGTTTTTCAGAGTTGGGGATCAGGCCTTTCATATTTTTCAGGGCACAGGTCACATGGGTCTGACAATGGCCTTTCAGAACAGGAACATTGATCAGAAAATCGATCTGTTTTACACAGCTGCAGATCTTAAGCGACAGACCGCCCCCACTGGCCGGGAAAGAGGAATCTTTCTGCGTGTCCAGCAGCGTAATGCCGTATCTGTCGGCAAGTAAGCGAAAACCGCAGTATTCGAAAGCATCTTCAGTTTTGTCGCCCACCCAGGATCCTTCACAGATCATGATCTTTTGATAACCATGTTCTTTCAGGTACAAGATGATCCCTTCCACGATCTCCGGGTGTGTGGTCGCGCCGTACATGGCAGGAACAGGACTGACCAGATTGGGCTTGATCCCAATCAGAGGGTCCTTTGCCGAACCGGCCGTCTGCCGGATATGATCCGCCAAGCCGGCAGTCTCAAGCAGCCTGACTGTCATGGCAGTATAGTCTGTTCCATTGATCTTAATGATCTCGTTCTTTTTCAAACCGGTTCCCCTTTGCATAGATTACTTTTTCCATAATACCATAATACAGTCCGATACAACAGAATGTTTCATGCTGGATAGTATCTGGGCTTTTACATGTTGACACAAAAAGCTCGATTGTGTACGTGAATAACATAAAAAGTCCGATTGTGTACGGAAAAAGCAGTAAATGTTTGCGATACAGGATCCATTCAGTCTTGGATCATATGAATATTATACAATTTCTCACATGAGAAAAATGATTTTGTACAATATTATGATGATCTGTCGGAAAATACCTGCAAAGATACTTGCAGAAACATGGAAGTGCGTACACAAACGGAAATTATTTGCAATCAGCGTACACAATCGGATATTTTATGTTGTAATCCAGTCATACTTTCCCGGGGCAGTGGCTCCAGAAATAAGACCGATCCCGGCTTGTTATGAGATCCATGGAATGCTATAATCGGCGGGTCCGCAGGGTCAGAGAAATGCGGCAATATTATACAGTACGGAGAAATGATATGAACAATCAAATCGACTTAACCGAAAAACAGCTTACGTCTGAAGAACAATACCGCGGAAGGCTGCTGCATGTATTTAGTGATACCGTGCAGCTTCCGGACGGGATGAAAGCAACAAGAGAATATATCAAACATGTAGGGGCAGTCTGCATGGTGGCGGTGACGGAGGACCGGAACGTCATCATGGAAAGACAGTTTCGCTATCCCCATGGGAAGGTCATTATGGAAATCCCGGCGGGAAAACTGGACAGCGCGCAGGAGGACCGGCTGGAGGCGGCAAAAAGAGAACTGAGAGAAGAAACCGGCATCACAGCGGACCACTGGCAGAACATGGGAAACTTTATCCCGACGCCCGCCTATACCCAGGAAGTAGTTACGATGTATCTGGCAACAGGACTGCACAGCGGGGAAAGGCATCTGGATGACGAAGAGTTCCTGGAAGTCTTCGAGATGCCGCTGGATGATCTGGTGGAAGAAATCCTGCAGGGGAAGATCAGCGACGGGAAAACCATCGCGGCGGTTCTGAAAGCATATCTGCTGCTTTCTTCTGTACAGTCATAAAAACATTGCAATACACGGTGGAAACGATACAATAAAATGCGGTACACATTATTTATGAAGGAAGGATAAAAAGATGAAGAAAAAACTATTTGCTGTCCTGGTAGCAGCCGTCCTGGTATTGACAATGGGAAGTACCTACGTCATGGGTGCGGAAGAAGCCGCCGTCCAGGAACAGATGCCAGCCGATGAGACCGCACAGGAGATCCTGGGCTTTTATATCCTGAATTATGCGCAGAACGAGAAACCGGTGAACCTCAGTATCATTTCCGAATCCGATCTGGCTGCTGTTTCCGAACAGGCTGAGACAACGATCTATCAGTTTTGTGAAGATGGAAGCGTTGTCGTTTATGAAGGAGGAGAGGTACGCAGCGGAACCTATCAGTATGGAGAAGGAAGCCTTACGATCTCCCTTGATAATGAAGAAGTTTCCTATGAGTACGAGTTCATTGACGGGCTGCTGATCATCCGGTCCGGAGAAGAATCTTCCATATTATATGGGTTTAAACTGGAGGATCTGAACTACATTACCATCGATGATTATTCCACGATCACACTGGATCCGGAATATGTCACGGTGGGTGATGAAACCGTAGATTCCTATATCAATTCCATACTGCGGGGTCAGACCGTTTCGGAAGAGGTAACGGAAGGGATCACGCAGACGGGGGATATTATATCGATCGCTTTTGAGGGAATCCTCGAGGGAGAAACAGAACCCTTTGAAGGAGGCTCTGCAGACAGCCTTACGCTTCAGCTGGGGTCCGGTGCGCTGATCGCAGATTATGAGGAACAGCTGACTGGCAAGGAGATCGGCAGTACGATGGATGTGGTGATCACCTTTCCGGAGGACTATTCCGGAAATGCTGATCTGATCGGAAAAACGGCAACATTTGCCACGACAATCCTTTCCAAAACAGTTGTGACGACGCCGGAACTGACAGATGAATGGGTGAAGACCTTTACGAGGGAATATCTGCCGGAAGAACTTTCCACAGTCGAAGAGTTCCGGGATTACTGCCGGAAATTTCAGGAAAAGAATGTGCTCCATGCTGCCATTTTCAATGCCCTGACAGAACGTACGGAAGTGACCGGTTATAACGGAGATATTGCGCAGATGCTGCTCAATTATGCGGCTGCCAATCTCTCCAGTACAGCAGGGTATTACGGATATGATGCTGCATCCTATGTTTCGCAGATGGGATATGAATCGACAGATGCCTATCTGCAGGCAGAAGCTTCCTCCTATATCGTAAGTTCCATGATCGTCAATAAGGTCCTGGTGGATCAGGGAATCCATTATACACAGGAGGAACTGGAACATGCTCTGGCAGAATATGTCCGCAGCGGTTTCGGGGACAAGATGACCGTGGAGGAATACAAACAGCAGGTGGGCGATACGGGAATCTGGGCTTATACCAATATGGTATTCAAATACGATCTTGCCACACAGGCTTTGGAAGACCGCGTTACGATTTCATAATATATTACAAAAATTAAATAATTGTTCCAAAGATTTATTTCAATATTCAGAATATAATATTCTCTGTAAGTCAACATTCAAAGTGGAACAAAGGAGGGTATTGTATCATGAATATGAACAAATGGTTCGAGGAACTGATCGCCTCGGATAAGAAAGCTGCGCTTCCGATCCTGTCTTTCCCGGCTGCCAAAATGCTTGGGGTGACAGTAGACGAACTGGTAAACAGCGGTGATCTGCAGGCACAGGGTGTAAAGCTGATGACGGATGCTTATCCGGTAGCCGCTGCCCAGGCTTATATGAATCTTTCCGCAGAAGCGGAAGCATTCGGCGCAAAATGCGTACATTCCCCTGAGGAAGTCCCGACGATCATCGGACAGTTAGTCGCGACTCCGGAAGATGCGGATGCACTGGAACTTCCGGCAATCGGTACCAAACAGACAGGTCCTATCCTGGACGGTCTTAAAAAAGCAAGAGCACTGATCACGGACAAACCGTTCTTTGCAGAATGCATCGGACCGTTCTCGCTGGCAGGAAGACTGATGGATGTCAATGAGATCATGGTCAACTGCTATGATGAGCCGGAAATGGTAGAAACCATCATGCAGAAGACGACGAAGTACCTGATCGGATGGATGGGAGAATGCAAGAAGGCAGGCTGCGACGGCGTGATCATGGCCGAACCGCTGACAGGTGTTCTGTCACCGAACCTGGCAAGAGAGTTTTCTCATCCTTATGTCAAGGAACTTGTGGATGCCGTACAGGATGAAAACTTTGCAGTGATCTATCATAATTGCGGCAACGAGACCGTTCATATGCTGGACGATATCTTTGCTCTTGGCTGCAAGGCTTATCACTTCGGCGACAGCGTGGATATGAAAGTGATCCTTGCCAAAACACCGGAAGATGTTCTTGCTATGGGCAATGTATCCCCGGCCGTTGCCTTTGTTGCGGGAACTCCGGAGACCGTCAGGGAAGAGACCCTGAAAGTGATGAACGAATGCGGATCCAACAGGAATTTCTGGATCAGTTCCGGCTGCGATATCCCGCCGCAGACAAAACCGGAAAACATCAAAGCTTTCTTTGACGCAGTAGAGGAATACTACGCAGGACGATAAGAAATAATCGGAGCATATTTGAACAGGACTTTCTCACAGGGAGTCCTGTTTTTTATGACCGAGTATAAATGCGGATACGAGACGCATACCTCAAAAACAATCAGCGAATGCTTTTTTGAGGTATGTGTCTCGTGTCCGTATATAAACAGGGTTATGAAAAAAGGACGATGGATTGTGAGAAAGTACCAAATGTGCTCTGATTATTTAATAATATGTAACTGTTCTAAAGCATCTGATAATGATAAAATCAAACTGATGTATTTTTATGCATCCGCAAATGAATAAAACGGCGGCCACGGGCCGCAGAAAAGATTATGTAAAAGGAGATCATAATGAAAACCATTTATTCGGAAGCACATCCTGGGAAAGTTGTTTTAGCAGAAAAAGAACTGGGACATCCGGGACCGGGAGAAGTTTTGATCAAAGCCAAATACAGCACCATGAGCCCGGGGACAGAGTGCGGGCTTTTACATGAAGCAATCGTTCCCCTGCCGACCAACATTGGCTATGCAATGGCAGGCGAAGTCATCGAAGTAGGCGAAGGCGTGGAAGAGTTCAAAGTCGGAGATCATGTTGTTTCCACCATCGAGCATGCCCAGTATATCATCACATCCGAGCTGAACTGCACATTGTGCCCGAAGGGTGTGGATCTTAAGCAGGCCGCGTTCTGGAACCTGGGACATACCGGAATGTACGCGATCCGCCGTTCCCAGATCCAGATGGGAGAAGCCTGTATCGTTATGGGCGAAGGCTTCGTCGGTGCCGTTACAGCACAGCTTGCCCGCATCGCAGGCGCATGTCCGGTGATCCTGACCGGTCATCACGATGAAAAGCTGGAAGCATCCAAACAGATGGGCGTTGATTATACAGTCAATACCAAGACAGATCCGGAAGGCCTTGAAAAACTCCTTGCGGAACTTGGTCTGCTGGAAAACGGAGTGCCCGTGATCTTTGAAGCAACCGGCAACAGAGCAGCCCTTCTTCAGGCCTGCCAGCTGGTGGCCGAAAGAGGTCGTGTGATCATGATCTCTCAGGCACATGGGGAAGACCTTCCGCCGATCGATGATCCGATCATGCAGAAAGGCGCAAGCCTGATCGGTACCTATGTCAATTCCAAACCGTACAAGCTGAAAAGAGCAGATCTGCTGATCACCGGTACCTGGCCGCCTGTTATGTCCAGCAAACTTGCAGCTTATAAGAACTGTGATGTCTGGACCAGCGATGAGGATATCAAGGTGTTCCTGAATCTCATCAAATACGGCAGACTGGATGTCACTCCGCTGATCAGCCACAGATTTACCTATAAGCAGATTCCGGAAGCATATGATAAATATGTATTCCCGCATCCGAGCAAAGAGATCACCGGCGGACTGATCTGCTGGGAAAAGGATGATGATGAGAAGAGCGAGCATACCGAAAGCCCCAGCATAAACTATTGATCATCTGTATTGTTTATAGAACGGAAGGCTGCCTGAGGGCAGCCTTCTTGCACGCAAAATACTAAAAGTTCTTGAATGATAAACATAAATAGATTATTATATTAGCTGTATCTTTTAAGGAACGGCGCTGGCCCGGAGCAGGATCAGGCCGTACCGTAAAAAAACTAAAGGGGAAAAATTGTGTTAAAATATGTCATCAAGCGTATCATCCTCGCGATCGTAACGGTACTGCTGATTTGTATCATCACGTTCTTCCTGATGAATGCAGTGCCCGGAGGACCGTTCAACAGAGAAAAAGCGCTTTCGGAAGCAACGATCCAGGCTCTGAACGAGAGGTATAATCTGGATAAACCGATCATGGTCCAGTTCGGACTGTACATGAAAAGGCTTTTGCAGGGAGATTTCGGCGTCAGCCTGAAAAACGGACGTGAGATCAAAGATATCATAGGGGAGTCGTTCCCGATCTCGTGTAAGATCGGTCTGATCGCAGTCGCGATCGCTCTGTTCCTGGGTACTGTTTTCGGCAGTATAGCAGCCTTGATGCGAAATAAACTACCGGACAGGATCATTATCTTCCTATCGACGCTGTTTACGGCTGTGCCCAGTTTTATCCTGGCAACCCTCCTGCTGCTGATATTCTCGATCAAACTGGGATGGGTGCCGGTCTGGAGCGCAAACAGCACAAATTATGTGCTGCCGGTCATTGCCCTTTGTGCTTACCCGATGGCATATACCACCCGTCTGGCCAAGACCAGCATGCTGGATGCGCTGTCCCAGGATTATATCCGTACGGCGAAAGCCAAAGGTGTGGCGAAGTGGAAGGTGATCTTTAAGCATGCCCTCCGGAATTCCCTGCTTCCTGTCATTACTTATGCCGGACCGCAGATCGCATATATTATCACCGGATCTATGGTAGTAGAGACCGTATTTACCGTCGGCGGTATCGGCAGCAAGTTTGTCAGCGCAATCAACAACCGTGACTACACCATGATCATGGCGACTACTATTTTCCTCGCCGTTTTGATGGTTATCGCGAACCTGATCTGCGACCTTCTGTATAAAGTTGTAGATCCGCGTATCAAATATGAATAGAAAGGAGACCCGATATGTTGCAGTATGACGAAAACGGAATGCCCAAGAAGTCTCCTTTCAGCCTGCAGCTTAATCTGCAGAAATTCGGGAAAGCAACCGAAGAAGAGAAGAGACAACAGGACGTCATGAGCGAAAGTACCACCTTTTTCCGGGATGGTATGAGAAGGCTCTTCAAAAACAAACTGGCGGTAGCAAGTATCATTGTGCTTGCGTTTGTGATCTGTGTGATCCTCGTGGCGCCGGCTATCGTTCCTTACGGATATGCTGAGATCATGTCCGTGGAAGGCAAGCGTGACAAGACTGCCAAGAATCTGGCGCCATTTACGTACAGCAAGAATGAACAGGCATTTATCGATAAGGGAGGCACCAGATTCCCCCATATCTTCGGAACGGATGAGCAGTGCCGCGATTATTTCATCCGGTGCGTCTACGGGACACGAGTTTCCCTGGTAGTCGGCTTCTTTGCCAGTATCATCGTTCTGATCATCGGAATGATCTACGGCAGTATTGCAGGTTATACCGGCGGACGAACGGATATGATCATGATGAGGATCGTAGACATCATATACTCATTGCCGGATATGCTGGTCATCATATTGCTGTCCGTGGTCCTCAATACGGTTCTGGTTTTCCAGAGCGGCTCTTTGCTGGCCAATCTGGGAGCAAATATGATCTCTTTGTTTATTGTGTTTGGCTGTTTATACTGGGTCGGAATGGCAAGACTGATCCGTGCGGAGATCCTTTCCATTAAGGAAAATGAATATATCCTGGCAGCCCGTTCCATCGGTGCCAAGAAAGGACGCATCATCCGCAAGCACATCCTTCCGAACTGCCTGTCTGTTATCATCATTTCCACAGCTCTCCAGATTCCTTCCGCTATCTTTACAGAAAGCTATCTGAGTTTCGTAGGTCTTGGTGTACAGGCGCCGATGCCCTCTTTGGGCTCTCTGGCCAACGCAGCCAGGGAAGGTCTGCAGAGTTATCCGTATAAACTGGTATTCCCGGCGATTATCATCTGTCTGATCGTGTTAAGTTTAAATCTTCTGGGTGATGGCCTTCGTGATGCCTTTGACCCGAAGCTGAAGAGGTGACGATATGAGTGAAGTATTATTAAGTGTAAAGGATCTGCATACGTCATTTCATACAGACTCCGGTGAAGTCCAGGCAGTAAACGGCATCTCGTTCAATGTAGACAGAGGAGAGGTGCTCGGTATCGTCGGCGAATCCGGATCCGGAAAGAGCGTATCTGCGTATTCCATCATGCAGATCCTGGCCAACAACGGCTATATCAAAAGCGGTGAGATCCTGTTCAAAGGAGAAGATATTACAAAGTGGTCTGAAAAACAGATGTCAGAGTTCCGCGGAAAATGCTGCTCTATTATTTTCCAGGACCCGATGACTTCCCTGAACCCGGTCTTCACCATCGGCAACCAGATCGAAGAAGCGATCCGGCTGCATACAGGCAAAAAAGGTGATGAAGTCAAGGCGAGAGCAAAAGAACTTCTGGAGCTGGTCGGCATCAATGACCCGAGCAAACGTCTGAAACAGTATCCGTTTGAACATTCCGGCGGTATGCGGCAGCGTGTCATGATCGCCATGGCGCTTGCCTGTGAACCGGATATCCTGATCGCTGATGAGCCGACAACGGCACTGGACGTTACGATCCAGGCCCAGATCCTGGAACTGATGCTGGATCTGCAGAAGAAGCTGGGTATGGCGATCATCATCGTGACCCATGACTTGGGCGTGATCGCGGATATGTGCGATACCATCATCGTCATGTATGGCGGACGTATCTGCGAGCGCGGGACTGCGGATGAGATCTTTTATAATCCGAAGCATGAATATACAAAAGGTCTTCTTCGTTCCATCCCCAGCATCAATAATATGAAGAAAAAGCTGATCCCCATTGCGGGCTCTCCCATCAACATGCTGAACATGCCAAAGGGCTGCGCCTTTTCCGCCCGGTGTGATGAGTGTATGAAGATCTGTCTGGAAGAGATCCCTCAGGAGATCCGGATCAACCAGGATCATCTGGCTGCCTGCTGGATGAATATTAAGGAGATGACGGAAGCAGGAAAGCTCCCGGAGGAATTCAAAGGAGAGCTGCCGAAATGTCTGCGTCTGCCGGAAGAGACGGGGAAAGGGGGTAATGACTGATGGATAAAAACAGACCATTGGTGGAAGTGGAACATCTGAAAGAATACTTTAAAGTCACAGACGGTTTCCACAAACTTACCCTGAAAGCAGTAGATGATGTTTCATTCTCCATTAACGCCGGTGAAACACTGGGGCTGGTAGGAGAGTCCGGATGCGGCAAAACAACCGTAGGACGAACAATCCTGCGTCTTTATACACCCACAGCCGGAACCGTGAGATTTGACGGAGAAGAAGTAACCGCAAAGAACATCGTGCATATGCGCAAGAAGATGCAGATGGTGTTCCAGGATCCGTATTCTTCCCTGGATCCCCGTATGACGGTAGAGGATATCATCGGTGAACCTCTGGATGTACATAAGCTCTATGACAACCGTAAAGACCGTCGTGAAAAGATCCTGCATCTGATGGAACTGGTTGGCCTCAATGCAGAACATGCCAGAAGATATGCCCATGAGTTCTCCGGGGGGCAGAGACAGCGTATCGGAATCGCCAGGGCACTGGCTGTCAATCCGGAGTTCATTGTCTGTGACGAGCCGGTCTCTGCACTGGATGTTTCCATTCAGGCACAGGTGATCAATATGTTTGAAGAGCTTCAGGACAAGCTCGGCGTGGCATATCTGTTCATCGCCCATGACCTTCTGGTTGTGCGTCACATTTCGAAAAAGATCGCGGTCATGTATCTGGGTAAGATGGTAGAGGTTGCCGATGCGGATGAAGTATCCGATCATCCGCTGCACCCGTACACGGAATCCCTGATGTCCGCGGTACCGATCCCGGATCCGAAGATCGCCAGGGAAAGGCACAGGATCATCCTGGAAGGAGACGTTCCCAGCCCATTGCATATGCCTTCCGGCTGTCCGTTCCGTACCAGGTGCCGCTATGCGACCGAAAAGTGTGCCCAGGAGATGCCTCCTCTGACTGACAGAGGCGGAGAGCATTTTTCAGCATGCTGGAATAAATAGTTCATTCCCCGTCTGAACGCGGGATGAAATAAAATATTATAAAAAGAAGGAGACAAACATGAAAAAAGTAATTGCTTTAGTAGTTGCTGCAATGATGGTCCTTGGAATGGCTACCTCTGTATTCGCAGCAGAAGCTATGGTCAGCGACGCACTGATCGACCCGATCAACGAGTGGGCACAGTATGATGAACTGGTTGCTCAGATCAAAGCTGAGACTGATATGGCGAAACGTACTGAGATGATGCATCAGGCTGAAGATATCCTTATGGCTACCTACTGCGTTATCCCGATCTATTACTACAATGACATTTACATGCAGAAAGACTATGTTGACGGCATCTATGCAAATGCTTTCGCAACAAAGTTCTTTATGTACACCACCATGGCAAATGGCGAGACCACACTTAAGATCAACCTGTCTTCTGAACCGGATTATCTTGATCCTGCTCTGAACAGCTCTGTTGACGGTGCCTGCCTTGCTGCCAACTCATTCTCCGGTCTGTACACCTATGATGCAGACGGCAATACCGTTCCTGCATGTGCAGAAGGTTATGAACTGTCTGAAGACGGCCTGACCTACACCGTTACCCTGAAGGAAGGCCTTATGTGGAGCGATGGCACTCCTCTGACTGCAGCTGATTTCGAATACTCCTGGAAGAGAGCTACCGATCCTGCAACTGCAGCTGACTATGCTTACATGTTCTCTGGCTTTGACGGATATGTAGAAGGTGAAACAACAGACCTTAATGTAAAGGCCCTTGATGACACCACACTGCAGTTCGTTCTGACAGCTCCGTGTGCATACATGGAAGACCTTATGTCCTTCCCGACATTCTATCCGGTACAGAAAGCATGGGTAGAAGAGCATGCAACAGCTGAAGCTCCGGGCGCATGGTGCCAGGAAGCCGGTTTCCCGTCCAATGGTGCTTATGTCTGCACAGGATGGAACCATGACACCTCCATGACTTATGAGAAGAACCCGAACTGGTTCAACGCTGATCAGGTCACCGTTGAGAAGTTAGAGTTCATGCTCTCTGCAGATGATACCGCTATCTATGCAGCATACAATGACGGCTCTCTTGATTTCGCTGACACAGTTCCGACCGATGAGATCGCTACTCTGTTAGAGACCGAAAATCCGGAATTCCACATTGTTGACGAATTAGGAACCTACTACTGCGCATTCAACGCCAACAGCGAACTGTTCGCTGACAAGACAGTTGAGCAGGCAGCAGCTATGAGAGAAGCTTTCTCACTGCTGATCGACCGTGACTACATCTGTGAGAACATCGGCCAGACAGGTCAGGTTGCTGCTAACGCATTCCTTCCGTTAGGTATGGCAGACGGCAATGGCGGCATCTTCAAGACCGAAGCAATCGAGCAGGGCTACTATGATCCGTACGCTATCAACAACGATTATGAAGGCACTGTTGCAAGAGCAAGAGAACTTCTTGAGTTCGCAGGCTTCCAGTTTGGTGATGACGGAATGCTTTCCGCTGATACTCCGATCACCATCGAATACCTGACCAACAATACCTCCGGTCACGTTGCTATCGCTGAGTCCATGCAGCAGGATTTCTCCGCTGTTGGTATCGATATGTCCATCCAGACTCAGGACTGGAACGTATTCCTTGAGGAACGTAAGAACGGTAACTTCGACTTCGCTCGTGAAGGCTGGATCGCAGACTTCAACGACCCGATCAACATGCTTGAAATGTGGATCACTGCTTCCGGCAACAATGACTGCCAGTTTGGTAGAGCAAAATAATCCGGAACGACCGTTATAGCTTTTAATGAAAGACAGCTGCCTTCGGGCAGCTGTTTTTTGCGGAAACGTAAGTGCGGCAGTGGGATTGCCATTACAATTCCGCCGTGATAAAATGCATGCGGTCTGCCTGTTCTCAAGGAACCTGTTGAGTGACATGACAATGCTACGAAGAGAGGAAAAATTTTGATTTCGTATCATGCGTTGCTACGAAGGGAAGAAAAATCTTGATTTCGTATCAGGCATTTGCTACGAAGAGAGGAAAAATCTTGATTTCGTATCAGGCATTTGCTACGAAGAGAGGAAAAATCTTGATTTCGTATCAGGCATTTGCTACGAAAAGAGGAAAAACATTGATTTCGTAGCATAATATGATACGAAAAAACAAAAAAGATTATATTCGTATCAGATCATGATACGAAATATAAAAAAGGCACATATTCGTATCAATACAAAAAACCAGGTAGATGAGAGCAGAACGCATATGAAAGAAAGAGCAGAATAAAGGAGACGATCATGGCAGAGAAAAAGAAAAATGAGATCAAGGACAAACTGTTTTATAAGCAGGGAAACGGATATGACAAACTGACCGCTGCGGAAGAAAAGAAAATGAACAAATACTGCGAGGGGTATAAGGATTTTCTGGACCACTGCAAAACGGAGCGGCTGTGCGTGGATTACTGCATCGAACTGGCGGAGAAAAACGGATTCAAAGCCTACAAGTTTGGGCAGGAAATCAAAGCCGGTGACAAGGTCTATTATAACAACCGCGGCAAATCCATCATGTTTGCTGTGATCGGAACAGATAAACTGGACCAGGGCATTAATCTGACGGCTGCTCATACGGATGCCCCGAGACTGGACCTGAAACCAAACCCACTTTATGAAGAAGCAGAAATGGCATATCTGAAGACCCATCATTACGGTGGGATCCGTAAATATCAGTGGGTAGCAAGACCGCTGGAACTTCACGGCGTGGTCATCCTTCGCAGCGGGGATGAAGTGAAGGTCAATATCGGTGCTGATGAAGGAGATCCCCAGTTCATTATTGAAGATCTGCTTCCGCATCTGAAAAAAGCGACGGATCAGAAGCCGTTGGATCAGGCTGTTCCTTCTGAGATCCTGAATGTGCTGGTGGGATCCCGTCCCGTCGGAGGGGATGAGGAATCCGAACGGGTCAAGATGGGGATCATGAAACTTCTGAACGAGAAGTACGGCATGGAAGAAGAGGACTTTATCTCTGCCGAACTGGAAGTCGTTCCGGCGGGAAAGGCAAAAGACATCGGCTTCGACAGAAGCCTTATTGCTGCCTATGGCCATGATGACCGGGTCTGTGCTTATGCGGAGATGGCCGGGCTGTTTGATGCTAAGAAAGTTAAGAAGACCGGTGTCTGCATCTTCGCGGATAAGGAAGAGATCGGTTCCATGGGCGTAACCGGCATGATCAGTGAAGCATTTGAATGGTTTATCGGAGATCTCTGTAAAGCCCAGGGCGTGGATATCCGCGACTGCTTCGCTCATTCCTTCTGTGTCAGCGCGGATGTGACGGCAGCTTATGATCCGAATTACGCGGAAGCTTTCGAGATCCGCAATGATTCCAAGATCAACCATGGCGTGGCCTTCTGTAAATATACCGGACACGGCGGAAAATCCGGAGCGTCCGATGCCTCTGCGGAAACAGTCGGCAAGCTTCGTAAGCTGATGAATGATAATGGCGTCGTATGGCAGATGACCCAGATGGGTAAAAATGACAACGGCGGCGGCGGAACGGTAGCCCTGGATATGGCAAACCGGAACATCGAAACCATCGATGCGGGTGTGCCGGTCCTCAGTATGCATGCGCCTTATGAGACCGTTGCCAAGTTTGACTGCTATATGACCTATAAATGCATGAAGACTGTATTTGAAAAAGCATAAAACAGCTTCAGAAAACATGATCTGCAAAAGAGTGCCTGCCCTTCAGGCGCTCTTTTTGTATAAAATAGATGCACTGTTTATAGCATGTTGCACAAATCAATAACTTACTGTTACATTTGTTGAATGTGCACAAACTATATGCTATTCTTCACCTACATATTATATAAAAATAAACAAAAAGGAGAGGGAACTGAATATGAAAAGGCGATTTGCTTTGGCTGTCGTTATACTAACGGCATTGTCATTGACCTTTAATAGTCTGGTGTTACTTGCGGATGAAAATACTCAAGAGCAGCAGGCTGTTTTATTGTTGGAAGAGGCAAAGTCTGGTGCAAATGAGGCAGCACCGGAAGAACTCCTTCCGGAGAGTACCGCTGCGGATGCGGAAGAAAACCTTTCTGAAGAGGAACAGGAATCTTTAGCACCGGGGGACGAGGAGGATGGAGAAGAACTTCTTCCCGAAGGAACAACCGATACAGGAGAACAAGAACCTGTGGTGGTACCTTCGGATCCCGCCCAGGAGCCGGAAGCTGCCGGAGAAGGTGAAGAAAATGATCCTGCGGACTCCGCAGAGGAACCTTCAGATCCGGAAGAAGGCTCGGAATCCCTTACTGAAGATCCGGTGACCGGTTCAGAGGGAGAAATCCTTGATCCGGAAGCGGAAACTGAACCACAGGAAATCCTGCAGGACGGTGATGAAGAGATAGTAGAAGATCCGACAGATGAACCGATGCTCGAAGAACCCGTGACCGAAGAGCCAGCAGTAGAAGAGCCCGCGGCAGAAGAACCGGAAGAAGAAACACCTGCTGAAGAAGAGGTCTCAGAGCCGGATGAGGAAGCAGGGGAAGATCTGGAAGAGGAATTCACAGAGGAAGAGAACGAAGAAGAAACTACTGCAGCTGACGATGAAGAGGAAGAGCTTGAAGAAGATACCGATGCATTAATGGCGGCTGATTCCAATCCGATCGCTGCCGGAGTTTATGTGATCGGATATGAAACAGGAAGCGGTTTTCTTGCTGTAACAAATAACGATGGTTCTATTGTAGGAACTCTGATCGCTTCGACGGATGCTGCAACGGACGCTATGAAGTGGACCGCTGCAACAGGTAGTAAAGGTACAGAACTTTCCAATAACGGATACTATCTGTATTATCCCAAGGGATCTTCCAGCCCTACACTGATCGCGCAGGCGTCAGAAGCCGGCAACTGGAATTATGATTCGGCTACAGCAATGTTCTATTATACAGCCGGTAAAGACACTTACTATGTCGGTGCGGGTTCGGAAGGAGGCGCTTTTGCCTTAAGTAAAAATGACGAATCCGGAGCAGTTGGTTACCAGCTCGCAGCAGCTTCAGGCGGCGGCGAAACCGGCGGTGAAACAGGTGGCGAGACCGGCGGTGAAACAGGCGGTGAGACCGGCGGCGGAAGCAGCAGTTCTTCCACCTATAGTGAAATCGACGGAACACAGGGAATTACCACGGCTTATATTGAGATCGTTAATCCGGAAACCGGTACAACGCTGAATCTGGACAGGGGATCATTCGGAACCAGTACTTCCACTGTTTCCGGGGAAGACGGATCCCGTACCGCAACAACAGGAAAGTCAACCAGTATTGAAGTAAAAGTTGTCGGAGACGGCATGACTTTACGGATGCAGGATCCTCCAGGAAACTGGAACTACATCTATGTTGTAAACGGAGTTCTTACAGCGGATGATAAGGACAATCCCGGGGAAGCGACCAGTTTCAATCACTGGCATCTCGATGCAGCCGGCCATCTGTACTATGATGATAACGGAACATACTATTATCTCGGAGCAGACGGAAGTGTTACGGCTTCCTATGACAGCGTTTCAGTTTTGTTCGGAGGCGATACCGCCAGCAGCGGAGGCGGAGGCGGAGGCAAGAGTTCATCTGAGATCATTGCCACCATGGCAAACGGACCGCAGATTACGGAAGAGCCTGTTCCTACGAAATACATGATCGAAGGAAGCGGCTATGCGGCACCGGTCTATTCGATCACCGCAGCCCTTCCGGAAGATTCCACGGCTACCAGTATTGATTTCACCTGGTATGTGGAAGGAACCGCACAGCCTGTAAATACCGTTGCGGCAACTGCCGGAACAGCAGTGACCAATACCCTGCGGGCAGACACTCTGTTAGGAAGAGAATTCGGCGTGTATCCGGTATACTGTGTCGTATCCTGCACGGTTACGGAAACGGCAGACGATAACACAACATCCGAAAAGACTTATTCCAACACGTCACTGACCGTAAACTTTATCGTTTGCAAGGGTGTCAACAATAACTCCTTCCTGACATTCTCCGATGTGCATGAGACGTTCTCCCACATTGGATACGCGATCAATAATATTATGGCGGCAGACGGAGACGGACTGATCCCCGCACTGATCATCTGTACCGGTGACTGGGCAAACGGCCGTTATTTGGGTGGAGACGCTACCTCCGATAATTATCAGACCACGAAAAATACTTACATTACACGTCTGCTGGCACAGTCCGCCGGCATCGACACAGTATTTGTCGCAGGTAATCATGAAAACAGCACTGCAGCCAAAGATGCCAATATTGAAGCCAATCTCGGATCCACTCAGGATTATGAGCTCGGAGGGGTGATCTTTGACAGTGAGATCGCCAAGGAAAACGGCGGCAGCAGCGCCAACCTGGAGAATCTGATCGTATACGGTATTAATTATGAAGACATCAAGGTAGATTCAGGTTTTTCCTATGCGAATGTTATCACTGAACTGGAAACTTTCCTGGAAAACCTCAGGAATGATTATGCAGGTCAGCTGATCGTGATCTCTGCCCATGCAGGACTGCACCAGCTGGATAACTGGGGCGGTGAAGGCGATTATAATGTAGACCAGTCCGACCAGATGGTAGCGCTTCTGAACCGCTATGCGGCGACCGGAATGAATATCATGTTCTTCTTCGGCCATGACCATTCCAAAGGGGAAAGCGAGATGGTAGTCAATCCGGGTGAAAAACTGACAAGTACTGTCAGCTTTGACGACAAGACCACTTCGGAACAGGAAATCCTCTTTACCTACAGACACGCCGGATACATTACCAGCAATATCGGAGGAAAGAGACGGTATACGGAAGTAGAATGGACCGATCTTTCGAAACCGGATGCGGAGATTACGCATACCATGAGCACGATGGACAAAACAGGTGCCGCTACAGAGGAAGAAAGCCTGAAAGGATCCTTCTCTCAGACTGCGGATTACCAGCTCCTGGAAGCAGACGACAAATGGGAGGGAGATACACAAACAGGTCTTTCCCTGAGGGCAAACGGTTCTTTGAATGTATTTGACGCGGTTCTGATCGATGGAGAAGAAATCGACGCAGAAAATTATGAGACTGCAAAGGGAAGCACCATCGTAACATTAAAACCGGAATACCTGAAGACATTATCCAACGGCACCCATACGGCAGTGATCCGGTTTGCCAACGGAGAAACCGAAGAAACGGAATTTGAGGTAAAGCAGGCGGAAGAGAAACCAACGGAAGAAAAGCCGACGGAAGAGGAACCGACGGAAGAAAAGCCGACGGAAGAGGAACCGACGGAAGAAAAGCCGACCGAAGAGGAGCCGACCAAAGAGGAGCCGACCGAAGAAACGAACGGATATGAGATCATTAAGTCATCCAGCGAAACAGCATGGAATGGAGAATCGGATGGACTCACGATCACTTCGGATGGCGCATTTGCAAAATTCAAAGGCGTGAAGGTTGACGGAAATCCGATCGTTGAAGGAAAAGACTATGATGCCAAGGAAGGAAGCACGATTGTTACTTTACGGCCGTCATATCTGAAGACATTGAAAAACGGCGAGCATAAGATCGTGATCTGTTTTGTCGATGGCGAAACGGAAGAATGGAAGTTTACTGTAGCGAATGCCGAAGAAGAAACAACCACTGCGGCAAAACCTGCCGCACCGGCATCCCAGAATGTCCCGAAGACCGGTGATACCAATCACACAATCCTGTGGATCATTCTCCTGGCAGTATCTCTTACAGTAACAGCTGAGGGAATCCGCCGTATGATCAGGAACAGATAATGGAGAGCAACATGAAAAAAACTTGTATGGCAGCAGCTTCTATTCTGCTTATCATATTACTGACGGTACAGTGTGTTTTTGCTGCTGATATCCCGTTTTCGGAAGAAGGAGAACTGCAGCTGGAGGATTATTCTGAGATCCTGCTGCAGCCAGATGAAGTTCTTGTGACGGAAGAGACGATCGATTCCTATCTGGAACTGATGAAACAGGATCTGGCGGAAATAAGCGGCGGTACATTGCCGGAGCTTTCCGATTCCTTTATCAGTGAGTATTCGGAAATGTATTTCGGTTTTCCGCTGGATTCGGTGCAGGCGGCAAGGGAGTATATCCGAGGCACCCTTGAGGAAAGCAACAAAAAAAATGCCCTGATAGCTGCCCTTAGGGACAAAGCAACAGTCCTGTCTTATCCGGAAGATGTTTATCAGATGGCCTCACAGTATGCCGCTGATGAGATTGCATTCTATGCTTTGCAGGAAGAACTGGGCCCGGATGAGCTGGCGATTCTTTCCGGCTATGGATCGGCAGAGGATTATAAAATGATCCAGACAGATGAATATGTCAAAACTGCCATGCTCATTGACCGGATCCTGGAGAAGGAAGGAATCGTGTATCAGGAAGAGGAACGGGACAAAGCGCTGGAGAGCTACATGCAGGATCTGGGATACGATGCCTACACCACGCCGGAGGAATTTAAAGAGACGGCCGGAGAAACATGGCTGTGGCTGTTCACGGAATTTCACTACAAGAGCGATCTGGTTTATGAAGCGCTGAAAGACCGTATCCGGATTGCAGAATAAGATTTACTTGCTTTTTAAAAGCTGCCGCATTAGAATAAATCAATGCGGCAGTTTTTTTATAAAAAAACAATAAAAAACACTTGCAATTGCCGCATTTCTAGTGTAATCTAGGATAGCTGTGATGTGATAGCTATGAAACGGGAAGTTGCTGCAGATAAGCAGGTAATTCCCTGGAGCGAGTTCCGGTAGGAATCCGGTACACATCCGTACACCAGAAGGACCGTCGAGTGAGGCGGTAACAACGTGTGACAGCATGAACAAGAATCATCCGGTTCTATTCTATCGACGGATCGGACAGGACCCCGACGACGGAGCATGACTTACGAGCGGGAAGGGATGATGGATCATAGGGGAAAAATTGGCATCGTATGCCAATTTTCTTTATGAGAAAGGTGCGATACACACGGGTGCGTGTACAAAACAAAAAATCAGATTATTTTAAGGAGGCAATCAATGGCAAATCAGGTAATGAGAATCACTCTGAAGGCATATGATCACAAACTGATCGATCAGAGCGCTCAGAAAATCATCGAAACTGTTAAGAAAAACGGGTCTCAGGTATCCGGTCCTGTCCCCCTTCCGACAAAGAAGGAAGTCGTCACGATCTTAAGGGCAGTCCACAAGTATAAAGATTCCCGTGAGCAGTTCGAGCAGAGGACTCATAAGAGACTCATCGACGTGATCGCACCGACACAGAAGACGATGGAAGCTCTTCAGAAGCTGGATGTTCCGGCAGGCGTTTATGTCAATCTTAAGATGAAGGAGCAGTAACACTGTTCTAGAATGAACAGGGACGACGGGGTGAAAACCTGCGATCAATGTTCCGCTGTAAGAAACAGGAGGTTATTTTAATAATGAAGAAAGCGATTTTAGCACAGAAGATCGGTATGACACAGATTTTCAATGAAGATGGCGTGTTGACACCGGTAACAGTTCTTCTTGCAGGACCGTGCGTTGTAACACAGGTCAAGACAGAAGAAAAAGACGGCTACAATGCCGTACAGGTCGGATTCATGGACAAGAGAGAGACTCTGGTCAACTCTCCGGACAGAGGCAAATTCGACAAAGAGCAGATCCCGTACAAGAGATTCGTCAGAGAATTCAGACTGGAAAATGCAGCTGATTTTCAGGTGAAAGACGAGATCAAGGCAGATGTCTTCGCGGCAGGCGACAAGATCGATGTCAGCGGCATCTCCAAAGGAAAGGGATTCCAGGGCGCGATCAGAAGATTCGGACAGCACAGAGGTCCCATGGCCCATGGTTCCAAATATCACAGACATGCAGGTTCCAACGGATCAGCATCCGATCCGAGCCGTGTATTCAAAGGAAAACACATGCCCGGACAGATGGGTGCCAAGAGAGTCACCGTTCAGAATCTGGAAGTAGTTAGAGTTGACGCTGAAGATAATCTGATCCTGGTAAAGGGCGCAGTTCCCGGACCGAAGAAATCTTTAGTAGTAGTTCGCGATGCAGTTAAGGCGAACTGACAGACCGGGGAAAGGAGGAAATTCAGATGTCAAAAGTATCTGTATACAATATGAAAGGCGTTGCCATCGGCGACATCGAACTGAATGATGCAGTGTTCGGCGTAGAAGTCAATGAACATCTGGTTCATCAGGCAGTAGTTGCCCAGCTGGCAAACAAACGCCAGGGCACACAGAGTGCAAAGACTCGTTCAGAGGTTTCCGGCGGCGGAAGAAAGCCCTGGAGACAGAAGGGCACCGGACATGCCCGTCAGGGTTCCATCCGTGCCGCACAGTGGAAAGGCGGCGGCATCATCTTCGCACCGAAGCCGCGCGACTATGAGATCAGACTGAACAAGAAAGAAAAGAGAGCCGCTCTGAAGGGCGCACTTACTTCCAGAGTTCAGGAAGAAAAACTCTTCGTGATCGACGAGATCAAATGCGAAGAGATCAAGACCAAGACAATGGCTGAGCTGCTTAAAGGCCTGAATCTGAACAAGGCTCTCATCGTATTAAACGAGAACGACCAGAACGTGATCTGCTCAGCAAGAAATATCGAAGGCGTCAAGACTGCTCTCACCAACACGATCAACACATTTGATATTCTCAAATATGACGCACTGGTGATCGACAAAGCGGCGCTGGCAACAATCGAGGAGGTGTACGCATAATGGCAGATATCAAATATTATGATGTTATCCTTAAACCGGTTATTTCTGAGAAGAGCATGAACATGATGGCTGACAAGAAATACACATTCCTAGTTCACACGGATGCCACCAAGTCACAGATCAAAGAAGCCGTTGAAAAGATGTTCGAGGGAACGAAGGTTGAAAGCGTTAACACAATGAACCGTCATCCGAAGACACGTACCCGCGGACGTATTACCGGGAAGACCGCACAGTCCAAGAAAGCGATCGTGCAGCTTACAGCGGACAGCAAGGATATCGAGATCTTCGCAGGTCTGTAAGCAACAAATACTATACGCAGAAAAGCGTGATATCAAACACTACGAAAGGAGTAACTGAGAAATGGGAATCAAGACATTTAACCCATATACACCTTCCAGAAGGCAGATGACTGCTCTTGATAAGAAAGATATTACCAAGAACACCCCTGAGAAGAGTCTCTTAACTGTTAATAAAAAGAATTCAGGACGTAACAACCAGGGCAAGATCACTGTCAGACATCAGGGCGGTGGCACCAGAAGACAGTACAGAATCATTGATTTTAAGAGAAATAAGGACGGCATTCCTGCTAAGGTAGCCGGAATCGAATACGATCCGAACAGAACAGCCAACATCGCACTGCTGAACTATGCAGACGGAGAAAAGGCATACATCCTGGCTCCTCTGGGACTGACTGACGGCATGACCGTTATGTCCGGCCCGCAGGCAGAAGTCAGAGTCGGCAATTGCCTCCCGCTGGAATTCATCCCCATCGGTACAGAAGTTCACAACATCGAACTGTATCCGGGCAAAGGCGGACAGCTGGTCAGAAGCGCAGGAAATGCTGCACAGCTGATGGCTAAAGAAGGCAAGTACGCGACTTTAAGACTTCCTTCCGGCGAAATGAGAATGGTCCCGATCAGCTGCAGAGCAACCGTCGGCCAGGTCGGAAATGTAGAACACGGTCTGGTAAATGTCGGTAAAGCGGGACGTAAGAGAAACATGGGTATCAGACCTACCGTAAGAGGTTCCGTCATGAACCCGAACGACCATCCGCACGGCGGTGGTGAAGGCAAGACCGGAATCGGACGTCCGGGCCCGTCAACACCATGGGGCAAACCTGCACTGGGTCTTAAGACCAGGAACAAACACAAACAGTCTAACAAGTTGATCATCCGTCGCCGCGATGGACGCAATATGAAGTAAGGGAGGAGAGAAAATGGCAAGATCATTAAAAAAAGGACCTTTTGCAGATGCAAGCCTGATGAAAAAAATCGATGCACTGAATAAGGCCGATGACAAGCAGGTCGTCAAGACCTGGTCCAGAAGATCCACAATCTTCCCGAGCTTCGTAGGACACACGATTGCAGTTCATGACGGAAGAAGACATGTTCCCGTATACGTGACCGAAGATATGGTCGGACATAAACTCGGCGAGTTCGTAGCGACCAGAACGTACAGAGGACATGGCAAGGATGAGAAGAAATCCAGATAACAGGTTTTTGAAAGGAGGTAAACCATGGCAAAAGGTCATAGATCACAGATAAAAAGAGAAAGAAATGCTAATAAGGATACCCGTCCTTCCGCAAAGCTTTCCTTTGCCAGAATTTCCGTTCAGAAAGCTTGTTACGTACTGGACGCGATCAGAGGCAGGAAAGTAGGAGAGGCATTAGGAATCCTTACCTATAACCCGAGATACGGCGCATCAATCATTAAGAAATTACTGGAATCAGCCATTGCAAATGCGCAGAACAACAATGGAATGAATCCCGAAAACCTTGTGGTAGCAGAGTGCTACGCAAACAAGGGACCAACGATGAAACGTGTTAGACCAAGAGCACAGGGAAGAGCTTATAGGATCGAAAAGAGACTCAGCCACATCACAATCGTGCTCGAAGAAAGATAGGAGGAAAATATGGGACAGAAAGTTAATCCTCATGGTTTGAGAGTTGGTGTTATAAAGAACTGGGATTCAATGTGGTATGCAGAAGGCGATTTTGCAGATAACCTGGTAGAAGATTATAAGATCAGAAAATTTCTGAAAAATAAACTTTATAATGCCGGCATCTCAAAGATTGAGATCGAAAGAGCTTCAAACAAATCCATTAAGGTAAAAGTCAATGCTGCAAAGCCCGGTGTGATCATCGGTAAGGGCGGTGCAGAGATCGAAAAAGTCAGGGCTGAAGTTAAAAAGCTCATTGGCAAGGATGTAGCGCTTGATATCGTTGAGATCAAGAGATCCGACAAGGAAGCTCAGCTGGTTGCGGAAAACATCGCACAGCAGCTGGAGAACCGTGTTTCCTTCCGTCGTGCAATGAAGAGCTGCATGAGCCGTGCCATGAAGGCAGGTGCACTGGGAATCAAATCTTCCTGTTCCGGCCGTCTCGGCGGAGCTGATATGGCTCGTACAGAGTTCTATTCCGAAGGAACGATCCCGCTTCAGACATTAAGAGCTGATATTGACTACGGTTTCGCAGAAGCTGACACAACCTATGGTAAAGTCGGAGTGAAGGTTTGGATTTACAAAGGTGAAGTCCTTCCGACAAAAGGAAACAAGGAAGGGAGCGATAGATAACTATGTTAATGCCAAAAAGAACAAAACATCGTAAGCAGTTCCGTGGATCCATGGCCGGCAAGGCAATGAGAGGCAATGTGATCAGTTACGGTGATTTCGGAATCGTTGCACAGGAACCCGGCTGGATCACATCAAACCAGATCGAAGCAGCCCGTGTTGCCATGACAAGATATGTGAAACGTAACGGTAAAGTATGGATCAAGATTTTCCCTGACAAACCGGTAACATCCAAGCCTGCTGAAACCCGTATGGGTTCCGGTAAAGGAACACTGGAATACTGGGTAGCAGTTGTAAAGCCGGGAAGAGTCATGTTCGAGATCGGCGGTATCCCGGAGAATCTTGCAAAAGAAGCATTAAGACTTGCCACTCACAAATTACCTGTTAAGTGCAAGATCGCTTCTAAGGCAGATCTGGAAGGCGGTGAAGCAAATGAAAACTAAGAAATATTTAGATAACTTAAACGCAAAATCATTAGCTGAACTCAATCAGGAACTGGTTTCTGCCAAGAAAGAGCTTTTCAACTTAAGATTCCAGAATGCTACAAACCAGCTGGAAAACACAGGCAGGATTAAAGAAGTCAGACGCAATATTGCCAGGATCCAGACAGTGATCTCCGCAAAGTCTAAGGCTGCCGAGTAATAAAGGAGGGAATCAAACGTGGAAAGAAATCTTAGAAAAACCCGTGTGGGCAAAGTTATCAGCGATAAGATGGACAAGACCATCGTTGTCGCAGTCGTTGACAACGTTGAACATCCTTTATACAAAAAAATCGTTAAGAGAACTTACAAGTTAAAGGCTCATGACGAGAACAACGAATGCGGCATCGGCGATACTGTCAGAGTAATGGAAACAAGACCGTTATCCAAAGATAAGAGATGGAGACTGGTCGAGATCATCGAGAAGGCAAAATAATAGTAGAAAGGAGAATTGTTATGATACAACAGGAAAGCAGATTGAAAGTTGCTGATAACACCGGTGCTAAAGAAATTCTGTGCATAAGAGTTCTTGGCGGTTCTACTAGAAGATATGCCAACATCGGAGATATCATTGTTGCCACGGTTAAGGACGCTACCCCCGGCGGCACTGTAAAAAAAGGTGACGTTGTGAAGGCAGTTGTCGTTCGTTCGACCAAAGGCGCACGTCGGAAAGACGGATCATATATTAAATTTGACGAGAATGCTGCAGTCATCATTAAAGACGACAAGACCCCTACAGGTACCCGTATCTTTGGACCGGTAGCCAGAGAGCTTAGAGAGAAACAGTTCATGAAGATCGTTTCCCTCGCTCCTGAAGTGTTATAGGAGGTGCGCGAGAGAATGGCAACATTAAAGATTAAAAAAGGCGATACCGTTAAGGTTATCGCAGGCAGTGAAAAAGGCAAAGAAGGCAAGGTCCTTGCTGTTAATGCGAAAGCGGGCACAGTGCTGGTAGAAGGTGTCAACATGATCAAGAAGCATCTGAAACCGGGCCGTCAGTCCCAGGAAGGCGGCATTATCAATCAGGAAGGTCCTATCAATGTATCAAACGTAATGTACGTTCATAAGGGACAGCCTACCAGGATCGGCTTCCATGTTGATGAGAATGGCAAGAAGGTACGTTATGCTAAATCAGCAAATGAAGCGATCGATTAATAGAGGAAGGAGGTCATAAGCTCATGAGCAGACTTAAAGATATGTACAATTCTGAAATCGTAGATGCTATGATGAAGAAGTTTGGATACAAGAATATCATGCAGGTCCCGAAGATCGCAAAGATCGTGGTGAACATGGGTGTCGGCGAAGCAAAAGAGAATGCGAAAGCACTCGAAGCTGCCGCACATGACATGGAGATCATCACAGGACAGCATGTAGTCACCACAAAAGCGAAAAAGTCAGTCGCTAACTTCAAGATCAGGGAAGGCATGCAGATCGGCTGCAAGACAACTCTGAGAGGCGACAAAATGTATAACTTCCTCGACAGATTGATTAATCTGGCACTTCCACGTGTACGTGACTTCAGAGGTGTTAACCCGAATGCTTTCGACGGAAGAGGCAATTACGCGCTCGGCATCAAGGAACAGCTTATTTTCCCGGAAATCGAGTACGACAAGATCGATAAGGTCAGAGGTATGGACGTTATCATCGTTACAACTGCCAATACGGATGAAGAAGCAAGGGCATTACTGACCATGTTCAACATGCCGTTTGAGAAGTAAAGGAGGATACTATGGCTAAAACAGCTATGAAGGTGAAACAGCAGCGTAAGGCTAGATTTTCTACACAGGAATACAACAGATGTAGGATCTGCGGACGTCCACATGCTTATTTGAGAAAATATGGTATCTGCAGAATTTGCTTCCGTGAATTAGCATATAAGGGCGAGATCCCGGGTGTAAAGAAAGCATCTTGGTAAGTTGAATTTTAGAAGGAGGAAATAATTATGACAATGAGCGATCCTATTGCTGATATGCTTACGAGAATCCGTAACGCAAATACAGCGAAACATGACAGCGTAGACGTTCCATCATCTAAAATGAAACTTGCTATTGCAAAGATCTTACTGGATGAGGGATATATCGCAAAATACGATATCATCAAAGATGAAAACGGTTTTGATGTGATCCACATTGAACTGAAATACGGAAAAGACAAAAATGAAAAGATCATTACCGGATTAAAGAGAATCTCCAAACCGGGTCTTCGTATTTACGCATCGAAGGATGAGCTTCCGAGAGTTCTCGGCGGACTGGGTGTGGCTGTTATCTCAACCGATAAGGGCGTGATCACCGACAAGGAAGCAAGAGCAGCCGGTGTCGGCGGAGAAGTTCTCTGCTACATCTGGTAATCAGTAATCAGTTATATATTCCGCTGTTAATGCCGGTGAAAACCACCACCAGTGCAGATGCGGGAAAACACTCATAAAGAAAAGGAGGAACGGGCATGTCACGAGTTGGAAAAATGCCTATCGCTGTACCGGCAGGTGTTACTGTTGATATAGCAGAAAATAATTTAGTGACAGTAAAGGGACCAAAGGGAGAACTGCAGAGGCAGTTCGCACCGGAGATGACCATCAAACTGGAAGGAAACGAGCTGGTTGTAGAAAGACCGAACGATCTTAAGAGAAACAAAGCTCTTCACGGTCTGACAAGAGCGCTTCTGAACAACATGGTGATCGGTGTGACCAATGGATTCCAGAAAACGCTTCTGATCGTTGGTGTAGGTTACAGAGCATCAATGGCCGGATCTGACCTGAATCTGTCACTCGGATATTCTCATCCGATCGTTTACAAGGCACCGGAAGGGATTACGATCGAGGTTCCGGAGCAGACAAAGATCATCGTGAAGGGTATCAACAAGGAAGTGGTCGGACAGGTTGCAGCTGAGATCCGTGAGTACAGATTACCTGAACCGTATAAGGGCAAAGGTATCAAGTACGATACAGAGACCATCAGACGTAAAGTCGGCAAGACCGGTAAATAAAGGAGCGTGAAACTATGATTAGCAAGAAATCCAGAGCAGAAGTTCGTGTTAAAAAACACATGAAATTGCGCAATCGCTTCCAGGGCACAGCCGAAAGACCGCGTCTGAGCGTGTACAGAAGCAACATGCACATTTATGCCCAGATCATTGATGATGTAGCGCAGAAGACTCTTGTATCCGCATCTACCGTTCAGAAGGATGTGAAGGCGGAACTGGAGAAAACCAATGATGTTGCTGCAGCAGCATATCTGGGAAAAGTAATCGCTGAAAGAGCAAAAGCCGCAGGGATCAATGAAGTGGTCTTCGACAGAGGCGGTTATGTATATCACGGCAAGATTAAAGCATTAGCAGATGCGGCCAGAGAAGCCGGATTAGAATTTTAGAAGGAGGAAACGCACATGAGAAACAAAGACGAGATGCACGCACCTGCCGAAGCTCCCGAGTTTCAGGAAAAGGTTGTAACCATCAAGCGTGTAACCAAGGTTGTAAAGGGCGGACGTAACTTCAAATTCACGGCACTGGTAGTAGTAGGCAATGGAAAAGGCCGTGTTGGAGTAGGTCTCGGAAAAGCAATTGAAATTCCCGAGGCAATCCGTAAAGGAAAAGAGGACGCCATGAAGAACATGGTTGATGTCCCGGTTGACGAGTCCAACAGCATTCCGCATGATATTCTCGGCAACTACGGCGGCGCTTCCGTTCTTCTGAAGAGAGCTCCCGAAGGTACCGGTGTTATCGCGGGCGGTCCGGCACGTAATATCCTTGAGCTTGCAGGCATCAAGAATATCCGTACCAAATCCCTGGGTTCCAACAACAAGCAGAATGTCGTTCTGGCAACTCTGGAAGGCCTGAAGGCCCTGAAGAGCCCTGCTGAAGTTGCAAGACTCAGAGATAAAACCATCGAAGAGATCACAGCTTAACAGGAGGTATGAAAATGGCAGATAAAATGATTAAAGTTACATTAGTAAAATCTCCTATCAGTTCCATCCCGAAGCACAAAAAGACTGTTGAAGCACTGGGACTGCATAAACTTCACCAGACCAAAGAGCTTCCGGACAACGAAGCTGTAAGAGGAATGATCTGGCACGTGAGACACTTAGTAAAGGTTGAAGAGGCCTAAGGAACCAAAAGGAGGTCCATACAATGAATTTATCTACATTAAGACCTGCAGAAGGATCCGTACACAATGACAATTTCCGCAGAGGAAGAGGTCATGGTTCAGGAAACGGCAAGACTGCAGGAAAAGGACATAAAGGACAGAAGGCACGTTCTGGACGCCCGCGTATCGGTTTCGAAGGCGGTCAGATGCCATTATACAGAAGACTCCCCAAGAGAGGCTTCACGAACAGAAATACCAAAGATGTTGTTGCAGTAGATATTGCTGCACTTAATAGATTTGAAGACGGCGCAGAAGTTACCGTTGAAAGCCTGATGGATCTCGGGATCGTTAAGAACCCGAAGGACGGTGTGAAAATCATCGGCAATGCAGAGCTGACAAAGAAACTTACAGTAAAGGTTGTGACCAGCGAAGGCGCCAAAGCGAAGATTGAAGCAGCAGGCGGTACATGTGAGGTAGAATAATGTTCAAAACAATCGGACAGGCATTTAAGATTAAAGATATCCGTGACAGGCTGATCTATACAATCATAATGCTGATAATTGTAAGAATAGGCTGCCAGCTTCCCCTTCCGGGAACGGATGCCGGCGTGATCAAAGATGTGCTGGGAAGTTTAGCAGCAGGCGGATTTGGATTCTTTGATGCCCTTACAGGCTCATCATTCAGTTCCATGTCCATATTCGCACTTAACATTACAGTATATATTACTGCATCCATTATCATTCAGCTCCTGACGATCGCATTTCCGAAACTTGAGGAACTGCAGAAAGAAGGAGAAGACGGAAGACAGAAAATTGCAAACATCACCCGTTATCTGACAGTAGGTCTCGCGCTGCTTGAAAGTACGGCGATGGCGATCGGATTCGGACGCCAGGGCGTGTTCGGAAGCAGGACAGCTCCCACTTATACCTGGACGGTCATCAGCAATATTCTGATCCTTACCGCAGGTGCAGTGCTCATCATGTGGATGGGCGAGCAGATCACCGAACGTGGTATCGGAAATGGTATTTCCATTATCCTTTTGATCAATATCGTATCCACCATGCCCAATGACTTTGCTTCTCTGTATCAGCAGTTTGTGAAAGGTGCAAGCTCAGTCGGTATGGCGGTCGTGGCAGTGATCGTGATCATTGCACTGGTAATAGCAGTTGTTGCATTTATCGTATACCTGCAGGATGGCGAAAGAAGGATCGCGGTCCAGTATTCCCAGAAAATGCAGGGCAGAAGAAGATACGGCGGACAGTCTTCTCATATTCCGCTGAAAGTTAACACCGCAGGTGTTATCCCGATCATCTTTGCAGCATCCCTGTTCCAGTTCCCCGTACTGATCGCTAACTTCGCGACAGGCGGACAGTCACCGGAATGGACCCATTACTTCTCATCCAGCTACTGGTTCCGGCCGCAGGCGATGAGATATACACTGGGATTCATCCTGTATGTTGCCCTGATCATCTTCTTTGCATACTTCTATACACAGATCACCTTTAATCCGATGGAAGTAGCAAACAACATCAAGAAGCAGGGCGGATTTGTACCGGGTATCAGACCCGGAAAGCCGACAGAAGAGTATTTCGCCAAGATCCTGAAATACCTCATCTTTATCGGCGCAGTAGGACTGATCATCGTTGCATTGGTTCCAATGCTGGTATCCGGCATTTTCAATGCATCGCTGTCCTTCGCCGGAACGTCACTGATCATCGTTGTAGGTGTTATCCTTGAAACAGCCAAGAAGATCGAATCCATGATGATCGTTCGTAACTATTCAGGATTCCTGGCGAAAGAGTGAGGTGCGGCATGAAGATCGTTATGTTAGGAGGTCCGGGTGCCGGTAAAGGCACCCAGGCCAAGATCATTGCAGAGAGGTACAGCATCCCGCATATCTCCACCGGTGATATTTTCAGAGCCAATATCAAAGAAGGGACTGAGCTTGGTAAAAAAGCAAAGACCTATATGGATCAGGGAGCTCTGGTACCGGATGAGCTGGTTGTTGACCTGGTAGCAGACAGGCTGACCTGGGAGGATGCAAAGGAAGGATTCGTCCTGGACGGATTTCCGAGGACCATTCCTCAGGCCGAAGCCCTGACAAACGCCCTGAAAGAGATGGGAACGGAACTTGACTATGCCATTGACATTGAAGTTCCGGATCAGAACATCATTGAAAGAATGGGCGGAAGAAGAGCCTGTGTATCCTGCGGTGCGACTTATCACCTGGTCAATATCCCGCCGAAAACAGAAGGCAAATGCGACAAATGCGGAAGCGACCTGATCTTACGGGACGACGACAAGCCGGAGACTGTAAAGAAAAGACTGGATGTCTACCATGAGCAGACCCAGCCGCTGATCGAATACTACCAGGAGCTCGGGCTCCTCAGGGAAGTCGACGGAACGGTCCAGATGAATGAAGTATTTGACGCGATCGCAGCAATTTTAGGAGCGTAATTGATATGCCTGGAGTTACCATAAAAAGTCACAGGGAAATAGAGCTTATGAGGGAGGCCGGAAAACTTCTGGCAGAAGTCCACAACAGACTGGCAGAAGAGGTCTCTCCCGGAATCTCTACCTGGGACCTGGATAAGATCGGAGAGGAACTGATCAGGAAGTCAGGCTCCGTTCCTTCCTTCCTGAACTATGAGGGATATCCTGCATCGGTGTGTGTATCTATCAATGATGAGGTAGTGCACGGTATCCCGAAAAAAGACAGGTTCATCAAGGACGGAGACATCGTCAGTCTTGATATAGGACTGATCCACAATGGATACCAGAGCGATGCGGCAAGGACCCATGCCGTAGGCAATGTATCCAAAGAAGCGCTTGATCTGATCGAAGTAACACGACAGAGTTTCTTTGAAGGGATCAAATTCGCGAAAGCAGGCAATCATTTGCATGATATCTCCAATGCCATCGGATACTATTGTATCGAAAGAGGCTACGGAGTCGTAAGAGATCTGGTTGGCCACGGGATTGGCCAGGAAATGCATGAATCACCACAGATTCCTAATTATCCTCAAAAGAGAAAAGGTATTCTGCTCATGGCAGGGATGACACTCGCCATCGAGCCCATGATCAATATCGGACGGGGGGATGTGCAGTTCAGCGATGACGGCTGGACCTGTACAACGGAAGACGGCAGTCTGTCAGCCCATTACGAGAACACCATATTGATCACAGACGGTGAACCCGAGATTTTATCACTATAAGGAGGTAGTATGTCAAAGGCAGATGTAATTGAACTTGAAGGAAAAGTAATCGAAAAATTACCTAATGCCATGTTCCAGGTGGAACTGGAAAACGGGCATGTCGTGCTGGCACACATTTCCGGCAAACTGCGTATGAACTATATCAGAATATTACCCGGTGATAAAGTTACGTTAGAGATGTCACCCTATGATCTGACCAAGGGCAGGATCATCTGGAGAGACAAATAGGAATACTTTTTAAGAAAGGAGAGTTTGACGTGAAGGTAAGAGCATCAGTTAAACCAATTTGTGAAAAGTGCAAAGTTATCAAGAGAAAAGGTAAGATCAGAATCATCTGTGAGAACCCAAAGCATAAACAGGTTCAGGGTTAATTACCTGAAAAGATTAATGGAGGTAGAATAAATGGCTCGTATTTCCGGAGTTGATTTACCAAAAGACAAACGTATCGAGATCGGATTAACTTACATTTACGGTATCGGCAGAACATCCGCGACCAGGATCGTTACCGCTGCAGGCGTTAATCCCGACACTCGTGTGAAAGACCTTACTGATGAAGAAGTAAGAAAGCTTTCCGCAGTCATCGAAGAAGGTTACGAAGTTGAAGGTGAATTAAGAAGAGATGTTGCTTTGAATATCAAGCGACTTCAGGAGATTGGATGCTACAGAGGCATCCGTCATCGTAAGGGCCTTCCTGTTCGCGGGCAGAACACAAAGAACAATGCCAGAACACGCAAGGGACCGAAGAGAACTGTTGCAAACAAGAAGAAATAATTCATAGTAACCCTATCCGGAATTCGAGATGAATATAAACCGGAACGGGGACCCATCATAAGGGAGGTTAGTTTAGAAAATGGCAGCAAAAAAAGTTACGAAAAAAGTGACCAAAAAGCGCGTTAAGAAGAACGTTGAACGGGGACAGGCCCACATTCAGTCATCCTTTAACAACACGATCGTTACGTTAACCGATACTGAAGGTAATGCCCTTTCATGGGCTAGTGCGGGCGGTCTTGGATTTAGAGGTTCAAGGAAATCTACACCTTATGCAGCTCAGATGGCAGCTGAAACTGCTACTAAAGCAGCTTTAGTACACGGACTCAAATACGTTGAAGTATTCGTAAAAGGCCCTGGCTCAGGAAGAGAAGCAGCGATCCGCGCACTGGAGGCTAATGGGCTTCATGTAACAAGTATTAGTGATGTGACGCCGGTTCCGCATAACGGATGCCGTCCGCCGAAACGTAGAAGAGTCTGATTGGAGGTGCGTAGAAAATGGCAGTTAACAGAGTTCCTGTTCTTAAAAGATGCAGATCACTTGGATTGGATCCAATTTATTTAGGAATCGATAAAAAATCAACGAGAGGCGCAGCAAACGGCAGACGCCCCGGCAAAAAGAGTGAATACGGCCTTCAGTTAAGAGAAAAGCAGAAAGCTAAATTCATCTACGGTGTATTAGAGAAACCGTTCAAGAACTATTACCTTAAGGCAAAACAGATGAAAGGCCAGACAGGTGAAAACCTGATGATGATCCTTGAAACAAGACTTGACAATGTTCTGTTCCGTGCAGGCTTTGCAAGAACCAGACAGGAAGCACGTCAGATCGTCGATCACAAGCAGCTGCTTGTCAACGGCAAAGGCGTCAATATCCCGTCCTACAGGATCAAGGCAGGAGATGTGATCGAAGTAAAGGAAAAATGCAAGGAATCCGTAAGATATAAAGATATCCTTGAAGTAACAGGCGGCAGATTAGTGCCTGCATGGATGACTTCCGATCAGGAAAATCTCAAAGTTACCATTAATTCTTTACCGAGAAGAGAAGAAATCGATGTTCCTGTTGATGAGATGCTCATCGTCGAGTTGTACTCTAAGTAAAGAAAAACACAAGGAGGGCCCATGTTCGAATTTGAAAAGCCAAATATTGAGGTTTGTGAAATATCAGAAGATAAGAAATATGGCAGATTCACTTTAGAGCCTTTGGAAAGAGGCTACGGGACAACTCTTGGAAATTCTTTAAGAAGGATTATGCTTTCTTCTTTGCCTGGCTGTGCAGTAAGCCAGATCAAGATTGCGGGTGTGCTGCATGAGTTTACAACGATCCCCGGCTTCAAGGAAGATGTGACTGAGATCGTCATGAACGTCAAAGACCTTGCGATCAGAAACAACAGCAAGACCGATGAAGCTAAGATCGCTTATATCGATTTTTCAGGCGAAGGCATTGTAACGGCAGCAGATATCCAGGTGGACCAGGATATTGAGATCATCAATCCGGATCTGGTCATCGCAACGCTGGACAATGCAGACAGCAAGTTTTACATGGAACTGACCATTACAAAGGGAAGAGGCTATGTAAGTGCTGAAAAGAATGCTATGGAGAACTCCGCTGTCGGCGTGATCCCGGTAGACTCCATCTATACACCGGTGGAAAGAGTCAATATCCAGATCGAGAACACCCGTGTAGGACAGATCACTGACTACGACAAGCTGACCGTAGAAGTATTTACAAACGGTGCGATCGCTCCTGATGAAGCGATCAGCCTTGCGGCAAAAGTACTCTCAGAACATTTAAGCCTGTTTATCAATCTTTCTGAAAACGCCAAGACAGCAGAAGTCATGGTGGAAAAAGAAGATGATAACAAAGAGAAAGTGCTTGAACTGAACATTGATGAGCTTGAACTCTCGGTTCGTTCTTATAATTGTCTTAAGAGAGCATCCATTAACACAGTGGAAGAGTTGATCAGCAAGACACCGGAAGAGATGATGAAGGTTCGTAACCTTGGCCGCAAATCCTTAGAAGAAGTTTTTGCAAAACTGAAGGAATTAGGTCTTGAGTTAAAGAACTCAAATACTGATGGAGAATAACGTCAGTAGAATCAGTAGTAAGTAGTATTTATAACACAAGGAGGCAAAGGTTATGGCCGGATATAGAAAACTGTCAAGAACAGCGTCACAGAGAAAGGCTTTGATCCGCAACCAGGTTACCGCTCTTTTATATAATGGAAAGATCGTTACAACAGAAGCCAAGGCAAAAGAGATCCGCAGACAGGCGGAGCACCTGATCACTCTGGCAGTCAAAGAAAAAGATAATTTCGAAGAAGTAACGGTAAAAGCCAAAGTTGTCCGCAAGGATAAGGACGGCAAGAGAGTAACGGAAGTTAAGGACGGTAAGAAAGTAGCTGTATTTGACGAAGTAGACAAGAAGATCAAAAAAGACGCTCCTTCTCGTCTTCATGCAAGAAGAGAAATGCTGAAGGTGCTTTATCCCGTAAAGAAAGTACCGGAGCAGGCTGCAGGCAAGAAGCGCGGCACAGAGCAGGTTGATCTTGTGGCTAAGTTATTTGATGAGATCGCACCGAAGTATGCAAACCGCAACGGCGGCTACACCCGTATCATTAAGATCGGACAGCGCAAGGGCGACGGCGCGATGGAAGTTATGATCGAATTAGTCTAACAGTATCATTTTTCATCAGAAAAACGCAGGATGTCTTCCGGGGAACCGGAAGACATCTTTGAATGTTTTCTTATTTAGAATCGTATTCGGACGGCATGAACAAAGAAGGACGGCGTATCAGGACCGAGACAATTTCATACAGTTATCCCGTAGAAACAGAAGCGGAAGAAGAGCTCATCTCTGCAGATCTAAAGGCTTTGGATCAGGTCAGTCTGGATGTGGAGGCAGGGCAGTTTATCTGTATCCTGGGAAGCAACGGATCAGGAAAATCCACCCTGGCCAGACATTTGAATGCGCTTCTGGTCCCGGATGAGGGATCCGTCTGGATTGGAGATATGGATACCCGGGATGACCGGTATCTGTGGGAGATCCGCGCCCAGGTGGGAATGGTGTTCCAGAACCCGGACAATCAGATGGTTGCTTCCCAGATCGAAGAGGAAGTTGCTTTTGGGCTGGAGAATATCGGATTTCCTTCAGCGGATATGGAACAAAGGGTCAAAGAGGCCCTGGAATCTGTCGGGCTGAGCGGGCTGGAAAAGGAAAACCCTGCCAATCTTTCCGGCGGACAAAAACAAAGGACTGCAGTTGCCGGAATCCTGGCGATGAGGCCTGCCTGTATTGTCCTGGATGAAAGTACCGCGATGCTTGATCCGAAGGGACGCAGGGAGATCATGAATACAGTCCTGGAACTGAATCGGAAACACGGGATCACCATAATCTGTATTACCCATTTTATGGAGGAGGCAGTTCATGCAGATCGTGTGTTTGTCATGCATAAAGGAAAACTCCTGCTGAGCGGGACGCCGGAAGAAGTGTTCTGCAAAAGCGCCGAGATCCGTGAAGCAGGGCTGAAGCTCCCGGTAATCTGTCAGATTGCCGAAGAACTGAGGCGCAAAGGCATGAAGATCCCGGCATCTGTGATCACTGAAAAGCAGCTGATCGCCTGCCTTACCGGAGTTTCAGAAAACGGATATCCGAATACGTCAGATTCATAATATGATCATTACATTGGAAGATGTTAATTATATATATAATCCGGGGACGGTCAATGCCAGACAGGCATTAAGAGATGTTACCCTGACTATCCGGGAAGGGGAGTTCATCGCCCTTGCGGGAAGTACAGGGTCCGGTAAGTCTACACTGGTCCAGATCCTGAACGGGCTTAAGGTTCCGACTTCGGGGACTGTCAGCTATGACGGCTGTGTCATCGCAAATGATCGGAAAGAACTCCAGAAGATCCGCTGCCGGATCGGCGTGGTGTTTCAGTACCCTGAATACCAGCTCTTTGATGAGACCGTCCTGAAAGATGTCTCCTATGGGCCGAAAAACAAAGGGCTGTCAGAACAAGAAGCCCTGGAGAAAGCAAAAATCGCGCTGCAGCAGGTAGGGCTTCCGGAAGAGACTTATGAAAAATCTCCATTCGATCTGTCCGGCGGGGAAAAAAGAAGAGCGGCGATTGCCGGGATCCTGGCCATGGAACCGGAGGTCCTGATCCTGGATGAACCGACAGCCGGGCTGGATCCTCTCGGAAAGGAAGAAATCCTGGATCTGGTCAGAAGATATCAGGAGAAAAATCATTCTACAGTGATCATGGTGACCCATAACATGGATGAGGCTGCAGAATATGCCTCCAGGATCATTGTCATGGAAAACGGAGCCGTTCTGATGGATGGGGAATCCCATGAAGTCTTTTCCCATCCGGAAAAACTCAGGGAGGCGGGCCTGGATATCCCGCAGGCAGAACATCTGTGTCTTTCCCTGGGACTGGAAGGCAGTATCACCATAGAGGAAGCGGTGCATGTCATCTGCGAACGATATGCACCTGTTTCGCAGTAGTGCGGTAGAGAAGTAAGATGTTTCGAAATATCACGCTCGGACAATATTATCCGGTGGATTCCGTGATCCACAGACTGGACCCCAGAGTAAAGCTCCTGGGGGTTGTTGTGTATATTGCCGCGCTGTTTATCATAAATAATATATGGGGCTTTGTCCTCCTGGGAGGCGTGCTGGCCGTACTGATCGGCCTGTCACATGTCCCTCTTGGGTATATGCTGAAAGGCTTACGGCCTGCGCTGATCCTGATCATACTGGCAGTGATCTTCAATCTGTTTTCCGGAACAGGAACCATTATCTGGAAATGGTGGATCCTGACACTGACATACAGCAGCATTCTCAGGGCAGCATTTTTTGCGCTGCGGCTGATCTGCGTCATACTGGGTACGGGTCTTCTGACTTATACTACCACCCCGACGACCCTGACTAACGGACTGGAAAAAGTCTTTTCCCATCTCCGGTTTATCCGGTTCCCTGCCCATGAGATCGCCATGATGATGAGTATTGCGCTTCGGTTTATCCCGATCCTGGCAGAGGAAGTCAACAAGATCACCAACGCACAGCTGGCCAGGGGAGCGGATTTTGAAACCGGCGGCTTTATTAAGAAGGCGAAAGGAATGATCCCAATCCTGATCCCTTTGTTTGTATCGGCGTTCCGGCGGGCGGCCGACCTGGCCACTGCCATGGAAGCACGCTGCTATCACGGCGGACAGGGACGTACCAGGCTTCATCCGCTGACCTATCAGAAACGGGATAAGATTGCCTATCTTCTGATCCTGTTGTTCCTGTTGGCGGTCATTGCCCTGCGGCTTGTGATGGAACGTTATCTGCAGGCAGGAAGGATCTGATCATATGAAAAAGATCAAACTTATCATCGCCTATGACGGAACCGCATATGTTGGCTGGCAGATCCAGAAAAACGGTCTTGCAGTAGAGCAGGTGATCAACGAGCATCTGTCTAAGCTCCTGAAGGAAGAAATCGCGGTATGCGGCGCCAGCAGGACAGATTCCGGCGTGCATGCCCGCGGAAATGTGGCAACATTCTATACACAGACAAGGATCGCACCGGAAAAGATCAGCCTTGCCCTGAACCAGGGGCTGCCGGAGGATATCAGGATCGTCCGGTCGGAAGAAGTGCCGGAGGACTTTCATCCGCGCTATGCGAATTGTATCAAGACTTATCAGTACAATATCCTGAACAGCCGTTACAATGTACCCACCCTCAGGCTGTATGCAGACTATGTGTATTATTATCTGGATGTGGAGAAAATGCGGCAGGCGGCGTCCTATCTGGTGGGAGAACATGATTTTATTGCCTTTTCCAGCTCCGGAGGACAGCAGAAAACCACGGTGCGCAGGATCGACCGGATCGATCTCGAAAGTGAATGGCTGCAGCCGGACGCAGACTGGATCAGAAACAGTGCGGATACAGCCGCTGCCGAAATTGAGGGGCAGAGCATTTCCGGTAAGGACTATCCTCCGAAGTTGATCCGGATCACCGTTTCCGGCAATGGCTTTTTGTATAATATGGTCCGGATCATCGCTGGTACCCTGGAAAAAGTCGGTATGGGCGTTTATCCGCCGGAATATGTCAAAGAGATCCTGGACAGCCGTGACCGGCGTCTTTCCGCACCGAAAGCGGCTGCAAGGGGACTTACGCTGATGGAAATCCGATATCTTTAAACTATGAAGAGACCCCTTTTGACAAGAGATAAAAGTTTTTACCGTTCACTAATCCGCCTTGCAATACCGGTGGCGCTCCAGAACCTGATCACCTTTGCCGTTACCTTTGCTGACAATCTGATGGTAAGCACCCTGGGAGATTCCGCTATTTCCGGAGTCTATATGGGAACCCAGATTCAGACGTTCCTGCAGATGTTCTCGGCAGGGATCGAAGGCGCGATCCTGATCCTGGCTGCACAGTACTGGGGACGGCAGGACAGGGAAAGCATCAGGAGGATTATTTCCATTGGGATCCATTTTTCCATTGGATTTGGGGCTCTCCTGACCATTCTCTGTGTCTGTATGCCGGGAAGTATTATCGGGATCTTCACTCATGAGGCGTCCGTGATCCGGGACGGTGCTGTCTATCTCGGAATCGTCTGTTTTTCCTATCTGTTTTTCTGTATGACCCAGTCCCTGATCGCTGCCATGCGCAGCGTGGAGGTGGCCAATATCGGAATGATCGTTTCCGGCATTTCCCTGGTAGTGAACATCGGACTTAATTATATCCTGATCTTTGGAAAACTGGGACTTCCCGCCATGGGGATCCGAGGCGCTGCGATTGCGACACTGATCTCCCGGATCGTGGAAACGACCGTAATGTTCCTGTATGTATTTAAAAAGGACCGGAAACTTAAGATGGATCTTTCCGATCTGCTGAAAACAGATCCGATGCTGCGAAGGGATTTTATCCGTTACGGTCTTCCCCTGATCGGAGGCCAGGTCGTCTGGAGCATCAATCTGATGTGCAATTCCGCCATCATGGGCAGATTTGACCAATATGTCATCGCGGCAGTCAGCATTGCCAATACCATGAATTCACTGGCTTATGTTACTATGAACGGCAGCGCATCTGCCGTTGGGATCATCACGGGCAAAACCGTCGGTGCGGGGAAGATCGAACTGATGAAAGAATACGCCCGTACGACCCAGATCCTGTTCCTGGGACTTGGGCTGGTGACCGGTCTGCTGGTCTATCTTCTTCGTCTGCCGTTTATTTCCCTGTATCAGGGAATTGCCCCTGAGACGGCAGAGTACGCCGCACAGTTTTGCCTGGTGCTGTCTGTAACATCGGTGGGTACCTGCTATCAGGCAGCCGGTCTGTTCGGCCTGGTCAAGTCCGGCGGGGATATCAGTTTTGTCTTCAAAAATGATGCCATCTTTGTATTTCTTGTGGTGCTGCCTTCCGCGGTGATTGCCTTTTTATTCGGCGCTCCGCCCTGGGTCGTGTTCGCCTGCCTCAAATGCGATCAGATCCTGAAGTGTTTTGTAGCTGTCGTCAAGATCAACCGGTTCAACTGGATGAAGAATCTGACCAGGGACCGGATGGCTTGAAAATGTATACATAGGAATACCGTGACGTAAAACGGGGATGTAGATATAATCCAAACAGGATCCACACCCCGTTTTTTGCTGGATAAAGGAGAGCATTATGAAAATCACCGATGTTAAGATAAGAGTCCTTGTCGGGATTGACGAGCATCCCGGCGGAATGATCTACGACAACAAAAAGGTGCAGCGTGTTGCGCCGACCGATATCCATCCCGAATATCATAAGAAAAAAGGTCATATCAGTGTGACCCATGTGCCGCAGCCGGACGGAACATTTAAGATCACACATTATTTCCTGATCATCGAAACAGATGACAACATTGAAGGCGTCGTAGGGCCCATCAGCAATCCCATGCCTCCTTTGTATATTGATACCTACCTGAAACCGATCCTTCTGGGACAGGATCCCTGGGACGCAGACCGGTTATGGGACATCATGTACCGCAGCTGCATCAATGGGCGAAAAGGCGAGAATATGCAGGCGATCAGCTATGTGGACTGTGCGCTGTGGGATATCAGGTGCAAGGCAGCAAATCTTCCGCTTTATAAAATGCTGGGAGGGAAAGTGCAGAAACAGATCCGCGCATATGCCAATACGGCCGGTTACCCGCAGGACCTTGAAAGTGTCCGGGAAGCAGGAAAAGATCTGACAGCAAAAGGATTCACTGCGATCAAATGGGGGATTGCCTACGGTCCGGCGCAGGGCGAAGAAGGCTTGAAAAAAACCGTGGAAATATTCCGGACGCTGCGGGAAGCTGTAGGTGAGGATGTTTCCATTATGCTGGATGCCTGGAGCAGTTGGGACGTACGATATACTCTTCGGATCGCGCAGCGGCTGAAGGAGCTGAATGTCTGTCTGATCGAAGAGCCTGTGATGCCGGATCTTACGGACAGCTATGCTTACCTGAATGAACACTGCTGTATTCCCATTTCCGGAGGCGAGCATGAATATACAAGATGGGGATACAAGAGCCTGCTGGATAAAGATGCCTGCGCGCTTTATCAGCCGGATCCGGCCTGGAGCGGAGGGATCTCCGAGTGCAGGAGGATTATCGACCTGATCTCTGCTTATGACCGACTGGCATCCATCCATAACAGCCTTCCGGGAGTCGGAACGCATATGAGCTGCATTTATCCTACCAGCGTAGTTCCCATAGAAGAGTATCTGATGCTGGTGGGGGAAGCGTCCCAGTATTTCCTGAAACATCCGGTGCGCCCGGAAAACGGATACTTTACACCGCTTGAAGTGCCGGGGATCGGCATGGATATTGATGAGACAAAGGTGGATGAATCCTGTTATATGAGCGAATGAAACACTGCTGAGACATCGAGCCGTGTCTGGATAAAGAAGAGCACATATGTATACACAGGAATACCGTGACTTTGGAAAATCACGTATTTATAATCAAAATAACAGGAACTGATACGTCAATTATCACACTGGAAACAGCAGAAGGAGGAAGGTATTTATGTATGATCTTTTCATAAAAGGCGGACTTGTCTATACCGAGCAGGGATTCTATCCGATGAACATTGTTGTGAAGGGTGAGAGAATCGCCGGATTGATCTGTCCGAACCAGGAAGTTGAAGCAGAAAAGGTGATCGATGCGACAGGAATGCATGTATTTCCCGGATTCATCGATGTACACTGCCACTTAAGAGAGCCCGGATTTACCCATAAGGAAGATTTTTATCATGGTTCCCGTGCATTTGCGCACAGCGGCATTACCATGATCTGCCCGCAGCCGAACCTGGATCCGGTGCCGCTGACACTGGATGCATATAAGCAGGAGATCGAAGCCGGAGAAGCCAATTCCGTGATCGATTTCAATCCTCCAGGATGTCCTCTGGGCGAAGATCCCAATGCGGTTCACGAAATGTCTGAATATGGTTCCGCCTGGTTCAAGCTGTTCCAGAAGAAAGCTCCGTACCCGTATAATACAGCGGCCGGCACACTGGATACCTACCGGATCTTTGAAGCATTTAAGAAATGTGCTGCAGAAGGAAAATTCTGTTCAGTTCATCCATTTGACCAGTATTTCTATGAGCATGCGGTGCAGAGCGTAGAGGATGACGGTCTTCCGATGAAGATGGAACATGTCCGTCCCAGGACCTATACCAATGAAGAGATGACTTCTGCGGCTTATCAGCTTTCCTTCCTGGCAGAAAATGCCGGTATGCCATGGTATGCAATGCATGCATGGCATAAGGATTTCATTGAACTGGTAAGACGTGTCAAGGCAAGAGGAAACATGAAAGTGTTCTCCAGCCTCGAATACATGCCGGCAATCGAACCCTCCGATTATATCTGGTCACAGACCACCCAGGAATGGCTTCTGTGTGCCCATGACAATCAGCCGGATATGGATGCGATCTGGGAAGGCGTCAGGGACGGCACGATCGATGCGATTGGTTCCGACAATGCGCCTCACAGCGTGGAAGAGTATCAGAAGGCTAATGACAATCCGAAATTCTCTGCCGGATTCGGCAATGCGGACTACTTTGGCAATATGCTGATCTCTCATGCAGTGGAAGGAGATTTCTCCCTGGAGAAACTGGCAGAGATCACATCTGTCAATGCGGCGAAGGCATTTGGCTTCTATCCGCGCAAGGGATGCAATGTCGTAGGTTCCGATGCAGACTTCACGATCGTGGACACCAATTATAACTGGACTGTTTCCAAGGATGACAAGGTATACTGCAAGAATCAGTGCGTGCCTTACGTCGGAAGGGAAATGCACGGAAAGGCTATGTTTACTGTGGTCAGAGGCAAAGTCATCATGGATCACGACGAAGTGGCAGATGCTCGTGGCTATGGCAAATTTATCCGGCCGGAAGATTGCAGCCTGTAAATTAAGATAAGCCCATTCTTCATCCGGCGGAGACAATCCGCCGGATGATTCTGTATATAGAAGTATCAGCAGTAAATCAGCTGTCGTACATAACTGTGTCCGATAGCATTTTCTAAAAAATGGTGTCCCACAGAAGGCTTGTTTTAGAAAAAAACATGATTTCTAAAATAATGCTTTTATTCTATGACATGTTTTAGAAAAAAACATAAAAAGACAGTTGGTTCTCTATATTTTCTTAAATAATCATGTAAAAAAGGAGCATGTTTTAGAAAAATACAATATTTCTAAAAACTATGCGTTTTTTATGGCTTAATTTTAGAAAATGGGCTGGATAAAGAAGGAAAAATAATGGAAGTCAATAGATAATAAAATGCAGGAAAAGGAGATGTGTATGAGTACGATCGAAGAGAGAATCAGCCGGATCTTTACGGATGAGCACAGGCTGCAGCTGTGGATGGATGTGGAAGCCGCCCTGGCGAAGTGCCAGGCGGAAATGGGGATCATCCCAGAGCAGGCTGCTAAGGATATTGCTGCAAAAGCAGATGTTGCCAATATCGATATGGAAGAATATCGCAGGAAATACATTGAGGCAAAACAGCCGCTGGTGCCGCTTCTGGGACTTTTCCGCAAGGCGATCGGAGCTTCCGGAGAATACCTGCATGTGGGGGCGACTACCCATGATATCGTGGATATGGCAAAAATGGTTTCTCTGAAGGAGCTGTGGGAGATCACGACTGAGGTACTGAAGGATCTGGAATGCCGTATCGTAAAAATGGCAGAAGATCATGCGGATACCGTTATGGCGGGACGAACCCATAACATTCAGGCGCTTCCTATCACGTTCGGCTGGAAAGCAGCTGTATGGGCTGATGAGATCCATCGGGATATCGAACGGCTGGAGACCTCCAAAGACCGGATCTTTGTTGGAACTTTCAGCGGAGCGGCCGGTACTATGGCTTCCTTTGAGGGAAGAGGCAAAGAACTGGAAGCAAAGATCTCGGAAGAACTGGGTCTTAAGGCACCTGCTTTCTCCTGGCATGCGGCAAGAGACCGGATCGCGGAGGCAGCCTGCACATTGGCAATCATCGGCGGGACGATGGGAAGGATCGCACAGGAAGTGTATCTTCTGATGGGAACGGAGATCCGGGAACTGGCAGAAGGATTCCGGGAAGGGATCGTCGGGTCTTCCACAATGCCGCACAAGATCAACCCCATCAATTGTCAGCATATCATCGGCGATGCCAGATTCCTGCGTTATGATGCAGCCCATTGCATCGAATGTATGGCGATCGATCACGAGCACAATCTGGTGCATTTCAATGATGAGCGGACGACTCTGGAACACATGGGACTTACCATGGCAGACCTTCTGGATCGCAGCATGGAAATGGTCAGCACCCTGTATGTGGATAAAGAACGTATGCGTAAAAACCTGGATATCCTGCAGGGAGCAATGCAGTCTGAGCACGTTATGCTGGAACTGGGCAAGAAGATCGGAAAAATGTCTGCAAAGGATATTATTACAGAGCTGGCCACAAAAGCAGTACGGGAGGATATCCCTCTGGCGCAGCTTTTGAAGGCGGATGAGAGGGTAAACTGCCAGTTTACGGATGAAGAAATCGACAGTCTTCTGGATCCGGTGGCCTATGCCGGGTCGGCAGCGGATCTTGCGAGAGACTATGTGCAGATGAGCCGTAAGGGGTACTGATCTTTCTCAAACCATACGGATTGACAGAAAGAAAAAATCTATATATAAATAGTAAGTAGATTTTGGAAATCTGTAAAAGATCCGATGATCTGTGGGAAAGGAAATGTTATGGCTGACTCGATTGTCGAACTGAAACAGAAATATTTTTTCATGGAAACTGTTACAGATGCCGTCTTTCATGTCCTTTATGAAGCAATCGAAAAGGGTATCCTGAAACCGGGTGACAGAATCCTGGAGGTGGAAGTGGCTAATACCCTGGAGGTGAGCCGCACTCCTGTCCGGGAGGCGACCCGTCAGCTGGTAGCAGAAGGGCTTGCAGTCTATTCTTCCCACGGAAGCATCTGTGTCAGGGAATTCACCCTGAAAGAGATCTATGACTATATCCAGGCCATGGAACTGCTGCGCAATATCACCACGAAGGAGGCAGCAGAGCGGATCAGCCGGATTGACCTCAGCCGGCTCAAGAAGATCATTGAAGAGATCGATTCGCTGCCCGGGAAATATCCGGATCCGGATGAATGCGCGGCGGAACGGTTCAAACTGGATGAGAAGTTTCATCAATATATCTGTGTTGCGGCAGACAATCACTATCTGATCGAATGTTATGACCGGCTGGATAAACTGATGAATGTGATCTTCAAAACCGTCAATCTGCAGGAAATGATGAGAGCTTACAGCCGGGAAGCCGATCAGGAGCGCAAGGATATGTTCGATGCTCTTGTACGGCATGATTCGGAAGAGGCTCTCAGGATCTCGCTGAAGCATTCTCAAAGAGTGTTTGACCGGCTGAAAAAAATATCAGAATAAACAGAAATATCATATAAAAAGAAGGAATGGTTTCCGAGGACCGGAGGCCATTCCTTTTTTCTGCAGGTATTTTCAGATGTGATAAAGATGGATTACCGATGCGCGGCTCCGATGAGTTCGGAAAGGCTGTCCAGTTTTTCTCTTTCCATATACGCCTGAAGGTCTGCCAGAATGCCGGGGACGATATCCGGCGTGGCAAAGTGTGCGCTTCCGATGCCTACGGCACTGGCACCGGCCAGCATGTATTCGATCACATCCCGCCAGGATGCGGCTCCGCCGCTGGCGATCAGGGGCACTTCCACTTCTTTGTACAGGTTCCAGATCCTGAGCATACCGAAAGGCAGCACGGCAGGGCCGCATACCGGACCGATGGTATTGCCCAGCACCGGTTTCCTGGTCTTGATATCGATTTTGATCCCCATAGGGGTACTGGTAGTAAAGATCGCATCCACGCCTGCATCGCTGACGGCTTTTCCGACTTCCAGGTAGTTTTCGAAATTGGTATTGAATTTGTACAGGATCGGAAGATCCACGGAGCTTTTGGCAGCATGTATCAGTTCCGCTGCTGCCTTTGCGTTGCGGCTGAAGTAACCGATCCCATGGCTTGCATTGGGGCAGGCGGCATTCAGCTCAACAGCTGCGATCCTGTCACCGAACAGGTCCTGGACCCTCTCGCATAATTCCACATACTCTTCCACACAGTCGCCGGCTACGCTGACGATCGCCTGATCCGGATCCAGCACGTTCAACGCTTTGGGAACCACATTGGCAAAGTAGTCGTCAGGCCCTTTGTTGGGAAGGCCGACAGAGCTGATGCATCCGGCGGTCACTTCGCAGATCCGGTCTGCAGGATTGCCGACCCTGGGAAGATAGGTAACCGTTTTCAGACTCAGGCCTCCGTATTGGGAAAGATCGGTATAAGGTGCCAGTTCATAGGCGTGCCCTACGCATCCCGAACATCCAAACAGGGGATTGCGGAACACTGCCCGTCCCAGTTTTGTCTCAAGGTTTTTCATGGAAAGCCACCTCCTTTGCGTCAAATACAGGACCGTCACAGCAGGCTTTTTTGTATTCCAGTCCGTTTTCTGTATAAACTGCCACGACACATCCCTTACACAGATCGATCCCGCAGCCCATTCTGCGTTCCATGGAGACCTGGCAGGAGATATCCTTTTTTATACACTCCCTGGCTGTCTGCTCCAAAAGCCCTTCCGGTCCGCAGGAAAAGACATACTGCATTCCATCTATAGAATGCGGCAGTCTGTCTGCAATATCCTTCCTGTTTTCGGCAATGACAGTCGGAAGAAGATCACTTTCAACCGCGTCCAGAAGCTGTGCATCCCGGCGGGGAGAGAAGAACAGCTGTACTTCATTTCCCTGCTTTTTCAGGCATTTCGCCAGATAATACAAAGGTGCCAGCCCGATTCCTCCGCCGACAAGAAGACATTTGCCGGGATCAGTCGGAAGAGAAAAGCCCTTTCCCAGAGGCCCCAGGATATCCAGGGCAGTCCCTTCTTCCAGAGAGAGCATATACTCGGTGCCTTTTCCGACGGATCTTACCAGCAAAGAAATGGTTTCGCTCCCGTCGCAGTCGAAGATGCTGACAGGTCTTCGAAGGAAGAATTCAGCGGACAGTTTTACTTCCACAAATTGCCCGGGCAAGGCTTTTTCAGCAATCTCCGGGCATCGGAAAACATATAAAGTATCCTTGCCGGTGATCGTCTGTTTTTTGATCAGTTCTGCTTTCATGGCTCTCCTTTCGTTTTATACAAGCCGCATACTAATAGGTAAATAATCTGCCGCAGCCGCGGATCCGGTCTGTGATCCCGAGTTCACGCACAGATCCCCATAATCCGAACTGGTTGCTGGCCAAAACGCATTTGCCAAGTGTCTGTTCCAACGGTTCGATCACTTCCATGACATGAAGGCCGGAACAGCTCAGAAGCACTGCATCCGATTCCGAAACATCGGTATCCAGGACCATCTGTACTACCTCCTCAGGGGAGACGCACAGGATCTGTCTGGGGCTGGAAAAAGAAAACCCTCCCACTGCTGCGATCGTAAACCCTGCTGTTTCCAGAAAAGCCAGTTCCACTTTGTTCAGGGCAGGAGAAGAGGGAGTGATCAGGGTGATCTTTTCTGCACTGACGGCATGAAGCGCTTTCAGCATGCAGCCTGCCGAGGTGATCACTTTTGTGCCCGTTTCACGGCTGAGTAATTCGGCTTTTGCCCGATCTGCTTCTTCACCGTCCAGAAAACTGCCGGCAGTGCTGCTCAGAAGAATGATATCACAGTACGCATTTTCTGCCAGCATATGAACGGCTGCATCCGTGTATTGATTCATCTGCGCGATCCCTTCGGGAGTGGAACTGGAAAGAGGCGTGCGGGTCGTCATAACTGCCACTCCTTCCGGCCGGTACCGGTTAAAGTCCGCTTCCGTGGCGTTTCCGGGGGCAGTCGCTACCAGCCCGATCCTTCCTCTGTATCCGTCAGTGAATCTGTCTCCCATATCGTTCTCCTTTTTGTATCCGGGACATTCAGTACCGGAACAGGCTTCCCAGTTCCGGGATGTCGTCTTTTATCCCGAGCAGTCTCAATGATCCCCACAATCCGCACTGATTGCTGGTGATCACAGGTTTTCCCAGTTCTTCTTCCAAAGAACAAATGATACCGTCCACATGGAGTCCCGTGCAGCTGATGAACATGGCATCTGCCTCTTTGGTATCTGCTTCTCTGGCGTACTGTGCCATGACCCGGGCCGGGACTTTCGGAGTGTTCTGGGATATCGTAAGGAGAGCACCGGAGATACTCAGCACTTCTATCCCGATCTCTTCCAGAAACTTCTTTTCCAGCAGATTGATCTCAGCAGAATAGGGAGTTACCACATGGAGCTTTTTGACATTCAGCGCCCGGACTGCCTGTTTGATGCAGGAGCTGGTGGTCGTACACCGAACGCCGGTGATCTCTTCCAGGTGTGCCGTCAGCTCTTCGTCAAAACTGCCGCCCCCCAGAAAACTGCCCGCCGTGCAGCTGAACAGGATCATATCCACCACAGAACTTTCTGCCAGCATCATGGCAGCCTGATCCACATAGGTCAGCATTTTGGCGATCCCCTCATAGGAAATACCGAACAGGGGTACCCGGGTGGTCAGAACGGCCACATCTTCCGGTTTATAATGATTGAACTCCCATTCGGTGGAACTGCCGGGAGCAGGCGTGATCAGACCGATGCGGCCTCTTTTTCCGTCTACATAATCGAACCCGCTTGTATCAAGCATTTTCCCATTCTCCTTCTGCAGTTTTTCTTCTATAGATACAGTCATTATAGGCAGGTGAAATCGGGCAGCGCAAGTTATACATGCTAATAATCAGGTGGACTTTTGTATGCATATGTATACTTTGCTTTTTGACATTACGGCGGGTAGTATCAAAGTGTACAGTACGTAAAAAAGAGTTTGACAACTGTAAAAAAACTATATTGGAAAGGAAGAAAAAGTATGAAGAATTTGAAAAAGATCGTAGCGATCTGTCTGGCACTTACCATGATCCTCGGCGTTATGACTGCATTTGCAGGAGAAGCCCAGGAAAAGCAGACCATTAAGATCGGTCTTGCAACCTGTTTTACCGGTGACGGTGCCCGCGGAGCCAATACCCAGCTGTATGGTCTCCAGGTAGCGTTAAATGAGATCAATGAAAGCGGCTACAGCCAGTATTATGATTTTGAATTGATCACCGGCGATGATAAGTATGATGCTACGGAAGCGGTTTCCGTCGCAAACAAGCTGGTTTACCAGGATGGTGTCAAGGCTGTGTTCGGACATCTGAATGCCGTAGTTACCCTTGCCGGCATCAGTGTTTATGAAGAAGCACAGGTTCCCTGCTTTACTCCTTCCGGATCTTCCGAAAAGGTTGTTGACAGCGGATATGAATATGTATACCTCTGCGTTCCGCAGGACAGGATCATGGCAGCTTCCCTGGTGAATTACCTGGTAAATGATCTTGGAAAGACCAAACTCGGCATGATGTACTGCAACAATGACCAGGGCCAGTCCGGTTATGAATTCTGCAAGAGAGCACTCGATGCCCTTGGAATGGAATTTGCGGATGCACAGACTTATGTGGTCGGCGACAGCGATTATACAGGACAGTTCCTCAGCATGAAGAGCAAAGAAGTTGACTGTGTGATCATCTGGGGCGGTGAAGTAACACAGCGTGCAACCATGATGGATCAGATCAAGCAGCTCATCGGAACAGAAACCGTGATCTGCGGTGACGGAAACTTCTCCAATGCTTCCTTCATCGAAGCTACCACACCGGAACAGCGCGCAGGCGTTATCTATCCGGTTGCATGGTCTTCCGCATTCACAGATGAAAGATCTGTAAAATATATCGAAGAGTTCAAAGAGATCGATGACCAGCATATGGCACCCGGCGCAGTTACCGTTCGTCAGTACGATGGTATGTATCTGCTGGCAACTGCTCTGAACAACATGGGACCGTATGATGTCAATGCATCTGATTTCACAGTGAAGTTAAATGAAGCCATCAAGGCATCTTCCGTAGAAGGCCTTCAGGGAACCCTGACTCCGGCTGAAAACGGCGAGTGCCTGGACAAGTCCTATATCGTCTGCTACAACGCTGAAGGCGTAGAAGAACTGATCAAATAATCTGCTAACAAAACAGCTTGTCAATGATATGCCTGCAGGGAAACCTGCAGGCATAATCAAAGGGAGAGGGATTTGAAATGAGTATCTTGATTCAATGCCTGATCAGCGGTATATCCGTCGGAGCGATCTATGCCATTATCGCACTGGCCTATACCATTCTGTTCGGAACCTTAAAAACTGCGAACTTCGCCATGGGCGACATTTATATGATCGGTATGTTTCTGGGCTTTACCTTTTATGTTACAGCCGCGCTGCCGTTTATTGTTGCCCTGATCCTGTCCATTATTATTACAGTGATCGTGCTGCTTTTGCTGGAACGGGCGATCTTCCGGCCGATCCTGAAGGTATCGTCCCTATATCTGTTTATTACCACGATCGGTATGGCAACCTTCCTTCGGAACGCCGCACAGCTGGTATTCGGAACGGAAGCGCATACCTTCCCGGCTCTTTTCGGAAGCACGCCGATCCAGATCACGGATAATATCAGCATCATGCCCCAGAATCTGATCATTATCGGAGTTGCGGTGATCCTTGTCATTGCTCTGTTTATCTTTATGAAAAAGACCAAAACAGGACTTGCCATGTCTTCTGTTTCCATGAATGCCTTTGCGGCTTCCCTTATGGGCGTGAATTACAGCAGAATCACAGTGATCACCTATGCAATCGCGGCGGCACTTGCTTCCATCGCCGGCGTCTTTACCGCACCGATCTATACGGTTACGACCACCGTCGGCGCCAGCATTGGTCTGAAAGCCCTGATCGCAGCGGTTATGGGCGGATTCGGCAATTCTGCCGGTGCAATCCTGGGCGGTGTTCTCCTGGGTCTGATAGAGACCTTAGGCGCCACCTATATTTCATCGGCTTATAAGGACGCCTTTGCATTTATCTTCCTGATCATCATCCTCTTCGTACGGCCGCAGGGTATCCTGGGACGGAAGAGCATCTTTAAGGTATAAGGGGGTGAATGCGATGCGTGATATGTTTAGATCCGTTAAACTCAGAACAAAGATCATTATCGTGATCGCCATCCTGGCAGCAATCCTGGTTCCTGTCATTATGCGGGATAACAGGTATTATATGAATATCTTCATTAATCTGGCGATCTATGTGATCCTCGGCTCTTCCATGAACCTTCTGATCGGTTATTCCGGGCAGATTTCTCTGGGAACTGCAGGATTTTACGGGATCGGCGCTTATACTTCCGTTCTTCTGGTGATGAACTGCGGCGTTCCGTTCCCAATCGCCCTGATCGCGGCAGTTGTGCTGTGCTTCCTGGTAGGTTTTGTCCTGGGCTTCCCTGCAACAAAACTGAATTTCATTTTCCTGGGACTGTCAACAGCAGGTATCAATACGATCATTTACCTGATCATCAATAATTCCCAGTTCACCGGAGGCGCATCCGGTATTACCGGCATCCGCCAGGTCCAGTGGTTCGGGGAAAATATGAATAAACTGCAGTATTACCTGATGACGCTGGCCTTTGTGCTGGTTGTCCTGTTCATCTGCTTCCGGCTGGTGAATTCCAAGACCGGACGGGCGCTGAAAGCCATCAAGGGCAATCAGATCGCGGCAGCTGCCATGGGCATCAATGTAAACCGCTACAAACTCCTGATCTTTGCCATCACATCTGCCATGTGCGGACTGGCAGGCGTTCTGTATGCCTTCAATATCCGTTATATCCAGGCAGAAGCCTTTACGGTCAACAATATGTCCTTCAAGATCCTGACCATGGGTATCATAGGCGGTATGGGAGATCTCGGAGGCGGCGTGATCGGTTCCCTGATCGCAGGACTTCTTCCGGAACTTTTGAGAAACTTCAGCCGTTATGAGCTGACGATCTACGGGGCTTTGATCGTGATCATCCTGCGGTTCATGCCTAGAGGCATCGTTTATCCGATCCAGCTCGGACTGGATAAGCTGGAACTTCTGTTCCGTAAGAAACAGAAGGAACCGGCAGGAACGGGAAAGGAGGTCTAGCGCATGGGTACGATATTGAAAACCGAAAATGCCACGATGCAGTTCGGAGGTCTTGTGGCAGTTGACAGCGTCAACATGACGGTAGAGGAAGGTACGGTCCATGCTCTGCTGGGACCGAACGGAGCAGGTAAGACAACTCTGTTTAACATGATCTCCGGAATCTACACCCCGACAACGGGTGAGATCTACTATAAGGAAAAACCGGTCGGCAAGATGAAATCCCATGATGTGGCAGCTCTGGGGATCGGAAGGACATTTCAGAATATCCTGCTGTTCGACGATCTGTCCACCAAGGAAAACGTCATGATCGGAAGACATCTGAAAACGAAACAGTCCCTTGTGGAAACCATTCTGTGTACTCCGAAGGCATTCCGGGAAGAAAGAGGATCCGAGCAGAAGGCCAGGGAACTCCTGGAATACGTCGGCCTCGGGGATACCGTGAACATGAAAGCAGGCAGTCTCCCCTACGGAAAAAAGCGCTTACTGGAGATTGCGCGTGCACTGGCACTGGATCCTGCCCTTTTGTTACTGGACGAACCGGCAGCAGGCATGAATCCCTCGGAAAGCGAAGAACTTGTGGATATCATTAACAAAATCAAGTCCGATGGGATCACGATCCTGATCGTGGAACATAATATGAGAGTTGCCATGGGTATTTCCGATATGGTAACCGTACTTGATCACGGGCAGAAGATTGCGGAAGGCGTTCCTCAGGATGTACAGCACGATCCCGTCGTGATCGAAGCCTATCTCGGCAAAGGAGGTGTGAGACAATGAGCACCATTCTGAAAGTGGATAATGTCAAGGCGCATTACGGCAGTATCGAGGCGTTAAAGGGGGTTTCCCTGGAAGTTGAGGAAGGCGAGATCGTAACAGTCATCGGTGCCAACGGCGCGGGAAAATCAACCCTGATGAAATGTATCGCAGGCGTAATGCCGAAATCCTCAGGTACCATTTCCTATAACGGAACGGATATTACCAAAATGGGATCCGATAAGATCGTAAAAATGGGGATCGCTCTGGTACCGGAAGGCAGGCAGATCTTCAGTGAGCTGAGTGTTGCGGAAAACCTTAAGATGGGCGCCTATACCCGCTCCAAGAAGGACGATATGAGCGCAGATTATGATCTGATCTTCAGCATTTTCCCAAGGCTCAAGGAACGGCTCAGCCAGAAGGGCGGAAGCCTTTCCGGAGGCGAGCAGCAGATGCTGGCCGTGGGAAGGGCATTGATGTCAAGGCCGAAGCTTCTTTTGATCGACGAACTTTCCATGGGACTTGCTCCCGTGCTGGTGGAATCGCTGTTTGAAGCGATTGCGGGCATTAATAAGAGCGGAACAACGATCCTCCTGGTGGAACAGGATGCCAATCTTGCCCTGCAGTTTGCTTCAAGGGCTTATGTCATAGAAACCGGCGAAGTGGCATTGAGCGGCGACGCAAAAGTGCTGGCAAATGACGATAAAGTAAGAGAGATCTATCTGGGCGGTTAATGGATCGATCGGAGGACTGACTATGAGCACACTGGAACAGAGGATCGGAAATGTTGTATTTAAAAGCCCCGTTACAGTCGGAGCCGGGCCGTTAACAGGACGGCCGGATCTTCTGAAAAAAGCAGCCGAATGCGGGGCAGGCGCAGTCAGCATCAAACAGACGCCCTATTCACAGCCGCGTCCGGGGGTCCGGAAAATGTATGCGGAAAGAGGAGGCTACTTCTTTAATCCGAGCGATACCAGACTGGACTATCGTAAAACTGTGGATATGATAGAACAGATCAAGGACACCACGGACATGCCGATCCTGGTCAATATCCTGGGAGACGGTCTGAATGTGGAGAGCTGGGTTTTCCTGGCTGATCTGTTTGAACGGGCAGGAGCTGACGGGGTGGAACTGAACTTTGCCTGTCCGAATCCGCCGGATAAACTGGGAGCCGGTGCGGAAGGTTATCAGTACGGCGCTTCGATCAGCCATCATCCCGAACTTGCCCGGCAGATCATTTCCGGGCTTACCCAGGAAGTACGGATCCCTGTATGGGTAAAATACTCCGGGTATGGTACGGATATAGCTTCCCTGGCAAGGATTGCCTGGGAATCGGGAGCAGCAGGCATCACAGCTTTCTGCAGTCTGAAAGGAGTCTACCCGATCGATATCTATCAGGGTGGAAAGCCGCGTATGGCTGCCATGGATTCCTGCAGTTTCGGCGGGATCAATGGTCCTGCCATCAAAGAAGCCTCCAAGCGGGTTGTAGCAGATGCTCATAAGGCGGTTCCGGCTTTGCCGATCATCGGCGGCGGAGGCATCAGCAAACCGGAGCATGCCATCGAAACCATCATGTTCGGAGCTGATCTGGTGTTCATGCATACCCAGATCATGCTGGAAGGATTTGAGATCATAAAAGCGTTTAACGATTCGATTCTTCGGTTTATGGAAGAACAGGGATATGATTCGATCGCGGATATGAAGGGGCTGGCGCTCAAATATGAGATACCGGTCAATGAGCTTGACTATACCATAGGTCCGCCGGCAAAAGTGGACCCGGAAAAATGTGTCGGCTGCGGGATCTGTGAAAAGATCGCTTTTTGCCGTTCCATTCATCTTTCCGGCGGAAAAGCCCAAGTGGAGGAAGAATTGTGTGAATGCTGCGGACTTTGCGCCTCCGTCTGTCCGAGGAAAGCGATTTCTTTTGGCTGAAGCGCAAGAAGACAGAATCTGTTAATTTGAAGACCCGCACCGACCAGGTCCGGGGAAATACATATCAGGAGAAAAGTTATGACGATCGCGGAAGAGAGCTTAAAGCTGCACGAGGAAAAAAGAGGGAAGATCGAAGTGATCTCCCGGGTACCGGTAAACGGAAAGGAAGACCTGTCCCTGGCCT
>JAFWOB010000194.1 GCA_017510065.1 Parasporobacterium sp. | reverse complement strand
TCAGTCCCATGCAGTACTACAACAACAGCAAGACCCCGCCGCCGGCGGATGAAGAGCTTGATGTGTTCTCAGATTAGACCATTTTCCGTTCCAAGAACACCTGCTGTTCTCAGATCAAGTTTTTTTCATATTTAAGAATACGAAGTGTTCTTTATTCACTGTTTTTCAAATTTAAAGAATAGGCTATGTGTTCTCTATTTTTAGATTTGCCTAATTAAAGAATATAAAATATTCTTTTTTGGACATTTTTCGGGATTCAAGAATACATGGGCTGTTCTCAAATATCAGAATTGTCGAAATAAAGAACACTTTGTATTCTTTAATTTTAAAATATCTTAAATAAAGAACACCTCATGTTCTTATATCCTATGTTTCTATTCTTTAAGAACACAAGCCAGGGCATTTCAGCAAACAGAACAGAAAAAGTGAGAGTAGTGAGAGTCCGGAAAGGACCGGGCTCCACCACAGATTATGAAATCCTACTGGAACATATAGGCTGCTTAAGGTAGAATAATTATTGAGCAGTTGACAATTCAACCAGAAAGGAGACTTGTAAATGAAAAAAAGGATAGCACTGTTATTGGCATCTTTGATGATCGCTTCGCTGATCTCTGTCCCTGTGATGGCTGCGGAAGCAGATCTGGCCGGTACCTGGTATGCACAAAGCATGGAAATGGATGGCACAGCAGTCGATGGCTCTACTATGGCTTCTATGGGGATGAGCTTTACCCTGACCCTGAATGAAGACGGAACTGCAGTTCTTTCTATGAACGACCAGGAAAAAGAATGTACCTGGGAAGGCAGCACCCTGATCGTGAATGAAGAGCCTGCACAGATGGAACTGGTCGACGGAACGATCAAGATAGATATAAACGGAGCAGCCCTGGTCTTTGGGAAAGAGGCTCCTTCGGCAGCCAGCGTTTCTCTGGCACCGGCCGTACAGAACCCGGAACTGAGTGACTTCAACGGCACCTGGAATGCGGTCACCTATTGCGCATTTGGCATCCCTCTTCCGATCAAGATCAGCATGGCAATGGAATTCTGTTTCCGGATCGAAGACGGCACCGCAGCATTTACAGAAATGGACTACGATCTCAACAACAACTCCGAGCTGACCGGGACCATCGAAAAGGAATTCACCGCCACATTGAATGACGACGGAACTTTATTTGTGGAATTTAACGGCGATGAAGAGATCCTTACGAACATTTATCCAGGTGCGAGCGGAATGCGGCTGACCCTTCATGAAGACGGGGCGATGACCGGTGAAATCCCGGATTTTACGGAAACACTGGAAATGCTGGCAGCCATGTCTCAGGCACAGGAAAACACCGATGCGGAAGCAGCCGATGCTCCGGATGCACCCGCGGACGGAGAAGGTGCTTCTGATGGATCCTCCTCCGGCGGAGAAGCAATGTCTGCCTATATCATTTTTGAAAAAGCCGAATAAATGATCCTATATGCATAAAAGGCTGAAATTAAAAACGGGAGTCCGTGTAATTCCGGGCTCCCGCTTTTTTATGCAAATGATCCATATGCCAAAGCCATCTTGGCATAGAAATCTTCCAGGGACATCCTGTAGTCCAGGTCTGTGAAAACCTTGATCTCCTTGCCTTCTGGATTATCGCTGTAAGTCATGTCGTCATTGATCTTCGGTGCTTTACGCATATACCAGTGTCCTGTCGCCTGGTTCTCCATCAGCATGGCGATCGTCGTATTATCTCCAAGCGACCAGTTTTCACCTCTTCTGAATTCCGGCAGGGGGAGATTGTATTCGATCTCATTTTCCTCCAGAAGCTGTTCAAACAGATAAGCACCGATCTTTCCACAGGGACGGATCCTGCTCGCCAGTTCTGCCATAGAGATCTCATAGCGGGAATAGACATCGATGTTGGACTGCCATACACCGGCTTTGCTCTCAAGCAGCACACGGCAGGCGTCGATATCCTGCATCAGGTTAAATTCCCAGCCTCCATCCGGATAGACTCCGCCGCCGTTCCAGAGCACTGTCATCCGCTCCCCTATCTCCGGGGCTTTATTAAGCGCTGCTGCCACATTGGTCGCTGCTCCCTGCACAGCAATATATAAAGGACGGTCATCCGTTTTCATTGCCTCTTCTATGATGAAATCCGCACCTTCACTTTCAGGGGCATCCTGAACAGACGTCAGCGGGTGAACGCATCCTCGGTATACCGGGACATCATCGATCTGTGCAAGCCGAAGAACTTTTTGGATCTCTTCATAGCTTTTCTCCATGGACGCCCCGTCATTGCCCGGTTTCCGTTCAAAATGAGCGGCAATGATCCCCCTGATGTCAAATGTCGGGGTCAGCAGATGATGCATGATGGCAAACTGGTCATCCGCTTCATTGGCTGCGTCTGTATCTACGATCATGCGGATCCTGTTTTCCGATGGCACCGTAAATCCAAACCGTTTCAGAAGATCTGCTCTTTTCATACTTTTCCCTTTCCTTTTGTCAACACCCGGTAAATCGCTTCTTTCCAGCCCCGGTACCGCTCTGTCCTAAGACCTGCATCCATCTTCGGATCATAGTAATGATAGGACAGACCTGCTACAACACGCTCATAGTCATACAGCCCCACTGCGCATCCTGCCGCGATCGCTGCTCCCATACCGGAAAGTTCCTGGATCTGCGGAATACATACGCGGGAATCTGCCATATCCGCCTGAAACTGCATCAGGTATGCATTGGCTGTCGGCCCGCCGTCCACCCGGATATCCGGAACTTCGATCCCCGACTCCTGCTCCATTAACAGGACCAGATCGGTGATCTGATAGGCAATGCTCTCCAGACAGGCTTTCACGATCTCCTTCTTCCCGGTCGTGCGGGTAACTCCGGTCAGCATGCCGGTGGCATCACTGTCCCAGTATGGTGCCCCGAGCCCGGAAAATGCCGGTACAAAATACGCCTTGTCATTGGGATCCGCCTGCTCGGCCAGTTCCTGGGTCTGTGCATCATGATCGATCAGCTGCACTTCATTTTTCAGCCAGGAGATCACCGCGCCTGTATAATTCAGGTTTCCCTCCAGAACATAGGAGACCTGACCGTCAAGGCCCCATGCCAGACTGGTCACCAGACCGTTTTTGCTGAATACAGGCTTTTCTCCGATATTCATCATTACACTGGAGCCGGTGCCATAGGTGGCTTTCATTCTGCCGATCCCTTTGCCTCCATGCCCGAGCAGTGCTCCATGGCTGTCCCCTAACACTCCGTGAAGCGGAATGGAATGATCCAGAAAACCTCCCAGATCCGTATAACCGAAGCAGCTGTCCGACATGCAGACCTCTGGCAGACAGTCTGCCGGGACGCCGAACAGCGCGCACAGATCCGGATCCCAACGCAGGTCACGGATATTGAACAGCATGGTGCGGCTGGCATTGGAGTAGTCGCATTTATGGGGATGGCCTTCACACAGGGAATAGAT
>JAFWOB010000193.1 GCA_017510065.1 Parasporobacterium sp. | reverse complement strand
GGGCAGGAGCCTGAAAGATCAGGGGATCTTCGATCTCTATCCGGAGGAGAAAGAAAAATACTATGTTAAGGTGCCGGTCTTCTCATTCCAGAAGATCAAGGGACTTGATGCTTATCTCAGCCCAGAGATGAAATCCACCGGTGAAGCGATCGGCTATGACAGGAGCTTGCCGAGAGCAATGTATAAAGCGTTGGTCGCCGCAGGTATCAAGGTACAGAACTATGGCACCGTGATCGTTACGCTCGCCGACGAGGATAAAGAAGAAGCTGTTCCGCTGATCCGTCGCTTCTATAACCTTGGTTTCAACATCGAGGCGACCGATATGACTGCCAGAACCATGCGTGAGCATGGCATCAGAACCAGAATGCTCAGGAAGCTCAGCGAAGGCAGCAACCAGCTCCTCGACGCCCTTCGTGCGGGATACGTCAGTTATCTGATTAATACCCGCGCGATCCTGTCCGGTGTCCACTATGAGGATGGTGCTGCAATCCGCAGAACCGCCATCGAAAACGGAGTGACAACCTTCACCTCACTGGATACAGTCAGGGTATTACTCGAGGTGCTCGAAGAAACCACGCTGACAATCCCGACGATAGACGCGTGATAATGCCTCCTCTTATATGAACCACCTACCGCCAAGATTGGCGGTAGAGTCAAATTGGATGTTGCTACAGATGAGTTTTTTGTGCTAAAATTTCTAATAAAGGCGATCGGTGACGCGGCGCGCCACCCGCCTTTGTTAGAAAGTTCTAATCGCGTTCTAATTTTGGGACGGGATTAGACAGATTTCGAAGGATCATGATGACGTTCTGGATCGCTTGCATCGCTTAGAAATCAAGCCTTCCAGGACTTGGACGTACATCGACGGATCTCCGCGGAAACCGCTTTTTTTGATCTCCTAAGCGGCAGGCCGTGGGTTCGAATCCCGCCGGGTGTGCGGAAGATCCGTCAAGAACAACAAAGCGTTGATAATCTTGGCGGATTTTTCTTTCCCCTTTTCTAATTTCATTTTTCAACGATTAGCCAATTTCTAATATCCTAATCTGACTCAGCGCATAGCCACCTTTTCATGCTCCTGTTTTGCGGGTTTTTTCCTTTTTCTTGGTATAGAGTCCACCGTTGTATGAATCAGAATCACTTATCCCATTTCTCTTCCAAGTGCCTTTCATAAGCTAGATCTGCTGCTTCAGCCTCTGCTTCCTCTTTATCCTTCAGCCATTGCTGATAATCCCCAACCGCCTGGTAGTAGTCGTCTGCACTGGGATATTCGTATGGACTGGGAAACGATCTCTAATCTCCGTACAGTGATTTAATGCATTTCAGAAATACTGTATACAAAACACAAGACAGAAGAGGCATAAGCAGAATGCTGTTATCTTTTATTCCATCTCTTTCAGTCGTATTTTGGCTATGCAGTTATCTGCATACCGTCCCGCCAGTTGGTCAGCGGCGTCAGGAAGCTCCATTCCGGCATGGCTGTCACGGACAGGCCGAAGCCCTTCATGGCTTCCGCCATCGCCTCCGCATACGCGGTAAAGTCACAGCAGGCCAGGATTTCCATCCGGAACTGCCCGTCATGCTCGATGATGTTCATGTGGGGTACGCTGCCCATCGGGGGTTTGCACAGGAAATGCACATCCGTAATCTGGCCTTCGTATTCCGTCTGATGGAAGGATCCGATATAATCCGTATAGAAGGTATCGTGGCTGATGTTCATGAACCCTGCGGGTTTTTTGATTTCCTCTGCATAGCTTACGGCGTTCTCCATCCGCTGCCGGTACAGGTTCCCCAGGTAGTTATACGTCATCCGGTGAATATTGGGATTCATCTGCATCTTCAGCAGGCCTCGCAGCGCGGCCGCCCGCTCCGCAAAAGGCATGGCATCCATGGGTGTTCCGTGGACCGGAAGGATGATCCGGCCGGAGCAGTTCTTGAAGGTCTCCTCGCATCCCAGCATTTTCCGGAGGGAAACAGGAACATTGACCATTACCGGCACGTCCGCCTCCGGATGCACCCGGAGAATCGCTTCACCCATCAGCATAGAGAACATCACGGAGGGCGATGTTCCGTTTTTGCGCACGAAATCCATCATCTCTCCGGAGGAGACCCGCAGGCTGTACACCCGGAAACTGGTGTCCCGTGTGGGGGAAAACTCCGGCAGGTGGTAAGGCGCCGGCTGTTCCTTTTTTTCCGGCATGGTGAAACCCGGATCGATCGCATAAGGGTGGGATAAGGGTTCCTGGAATTCACCCTCGTCCATGGGGCTGGCATCCGTGCGGATCCCGT
>JAFWOB010000192.1 GCA_017510065.1 Parasporobacterium sp. | reverse complement strand
CCCCGCATAATAATTGATGCCAGAGGAATGTGCCTCATCTGCGGTGACAAACATGATATTTCCAAACTCCAGCGCCGGCTTCATGTCCTCTGCCAGCATCCGGATCTCCGCATCCGTCAATACGCCGGCTCCATCGTCAATAATAATGCGGTTGCCCGTATTAGGATCCGTATAGTCATAAGCCATCGCCTTCCCAGCAAACAAAAGGGAAAGAAGCATTGCGAAAACAACGGCAAAAAGCCCAATGACAACCTTAAGGCGTTTGCGTCCGTGCATTTTAATACTCATGCTCGTCACCTCCCCTCTTTCCAAACTGCGGAAGCTTCCGCATGGTCAAAAGGTTATGGTTGCGAACGATATCCAGCACCGTCCAGCCGGTCAACAGGATGGCGATGATATCGGCAATGTAGAAGTAGATGTCATTGACCGGGAAGATGATCGCCACAACACCGACTATCACAAAAGCGGCCAGACACTTCCAGAGCGTTCCGATCTTTTCCTTCATCGGTGCAGCCACTATAATCTTTCGGTTCGGCCTAGGCTTTCGCCGCTGGATCAGATTCCAGACGATCCGCGCGAGCAGGATCACAAGGAACCCCAAGATGGCAATGCCTGCTGATCCCGTTACCAAAAATATCACTCCCAGGATGAAGATAGCCATAAAAAAGGTGGAACCGATCACAGAGCCCATGCTTGGAACATCCTTGACCCGGGTGCTTTCCTTCCGTCGTTTCGCCATCTCCGCCATGACCTTGTTCTCCGCAGCCGGATTCTTGGATGATAATCCCAGATCATCAAACATCCCTTTGCGCGTATAGACCTCGTTCAGTTTCAGGTTGGCAAAGATCACGGCAACAATGGAGAGCGCCATGACCACAAAGCCTAAGGTCCGCGGCGTCATCGTCAGGAACAATGTCAGCAGCACAAAGATCGGCACCGCGATGATCAGCGATGCGATCAGATATTTGGTAAAGTCCACCGGCAGATCCACCGCCGCCTTTCCGGTCTGGCCGTTGATCGTGGCGTAGCTGACGCGGTTTCCTTTTTTATTCTTATTTGCCAGAAACCAGACCGGATAATAACCCAGCTTGCGTTCCACGCCGCCCGAGATAAACTCCTTCGCAATCTTCTGTTTATCCAGTCCGTACTTTTTCATATCCGGGTGATACACATTCTCCGCATAGGCATCAGCAGCCACGTTGAATGCCTCATCCTTATATAAGTAAGATTCCACATCTCCTTCGTCTGCATAGAACGAAGAGAAATAACCTGGTGCAAAGTCTTTGGCTTCCCGGAAATCGTACGGGGCGATGCCTCCGGAAAGTTCATCCGAGAAAGCAGACGCTGCATCATAAGCAATGCCGTCAATAGTTCCTTCCGCCGTAATGGTCGTAGCATAATGATCCTTCACGATGTAATTGACGGTGCGGTGCTCCACAGAGGAAGATACCTTTATTTTCTCAGGCGCCTTCACATTGTAGACCCAGTAAGGCATGTAGATGCCGCGCAGCTTTTCTACTTCCGAGTCTTTTTTCATTTCCGATGGCACAAACAGGGAGTGTTTGACTTTGCGGAAATATTCCTGCATGCCCTGCTCCGCCGTCAGCTTGAATGGGATCACAACATCCGGTTTCCGGATGCGAGAGAGCCGACTTTGCAGCGTGACCTGCGATCCGCAGTAAGAGCAGAACGTCACCGCGCTCTGATCCAGGCTGTAGATCTCGCCGCCGCATTGCGGACAGGTGAAGATGGTCGCCTCGATCGTCTTTTCCCCTCGTTCATTCTTCTGCTCGTCAGCTTGCTTTTCCTGATATTCGGCAGCGGTGACCTCTTTTCCCTCAATCAGTTCCGATGCGGAAAACTCGCTGCCGCAGTATTCACATTTTATGATTTCGGTACCTGGCAGGTAATCCAGTTCCCCGCCGCAGTGTGGACATTTATACATGTATGCTCCTTGATCCGGCAGATCCATCTGCCATTATTTGCAATAATAAAGGCTGCCGTTTTGGCAGCCTTTATCTTATCCTTTTAGATATGTTTTATCAAGTTGTCAGTCCAGATCGACACGGAAGTTATCCTTAAATTCTGCATACACTTCCGGCAGGATCTCAGCCAGATGCCGATACTCTTTGACGTTGTGCAGCAGGAGCCCTTCTGCCAGTTCCCAGATGACCGGACGGTTCTGATCATAGGTATACTTTTCGCCGTCAAAACTCCATCCCATGTAGAAACGTGTCCGCAGTTCATATCCGCCTTCCGGTTTCTGACGCAGGAAGTGGATCATGGTTCCATTTGTGGAGATGATGGTTCCCGTAAACTTCTCCCATTTTGCCTTGTCAAAGCCGACCTCCCATGGCGGAACAAAATGGATCGGGAATCTTCTGGCTTCTGCGCCAGGCACGATCACTTCCTCCACCATATGCGTGGTGTTCCAGTAGCGTTCTTTCATAGAAAGATTCTCATTCAGGCTGATCTCCGGATCCTGGGTCTGGCAGTAGAAATGATCATCCTTATCCCAGATCATATAACGGAAAGAATCCAGACCATGCCATGCAAACCAGAAATCAAGCATTTCCGGCGTTACGTTTGGCATATCGGTCAGGTTTGATACTTCCATGCCTCCTTCCGGATGCAGGAAGATGCCAAATTCATCTTTCTGATAGCCGTCCTCAAACATGCAGTTGATATCCCAGATCGGCACACATTCTGCATCGCCGAAATCTCTGTTTTTCACACGCTCAACGATGTCTGCCGGAGCTGGTGCAATATCTCGGACATAATATTTATACAAAGGACTGTTTTTTTGTTTTTCTGTTAATTCACCCATCTTGTTTATTACCTCCTGATGAATTATTTATTACAGAAAAATTGTATCACAAAAAAACAAAAGGGATTCTAAAAACCCCTTTTGTCACAATCTTAATTTTAAATAACCTGATTTAATATTTAGATAAAGAAAATGTAATAATCAATCGTTTTATTGCAGTCAGATCATCGCAGCCACATCATCCTCACAGCTCCTCATCGCAAGGATGGTCTTTTCCATCAGTTCTTCCAGCGGCCAGCCAAGCTGCTCAGCACCGCGTGCGATGATATCCCTGGAGCACCCAGCTGCAAACTTTTTATCTTTGTATTTCTTCTTCAGACTGGATACTTCCATATCTTTACAGCTCTTTGACGGACGCATCAGCGCAGCTGCACCAATCAGACCGGTCAGTTCATCTGCTGCAAAAAGGACTTTTTCCATCTCATCCACAGGCTCTACATCCGAGCAGATGCCATACCCATGACTGCAGACGGCATGGACCAGATCGTCAGAGGCATTGATCTCAGCCAGCAGCTCCGGTGCTTTCTGGCAATGCTCTTCCGGCCAGTTTTCAAAATCCACATCATGAAGGAGTCCAGCCATTGCCCACAAATCCGCATCCTCTGCGTATCCCAGTTCATTGGCATACCAGCGCATGACAGCTTCCACTGTATAAGCATGCTGCAGATGAAAGGTCTCCTTGTTATATTTCTTTAATAAATCCAGTGCTTCTTCGCGGGTCACATTCAGATTCTTTCCCATTTTCTTCCTCCCAATTCTTCTATGCAGGAAACGCTGCCGGTTAATTTTTCAAACTATGGATCGGAGCCGGGATCCGTCCGCCCCTGTGAATAAAGTCAGCGCTGCTCTCCGGATGCACCGGCATGATCGGTGCCGTTCCCAGAAGACCGCCCAGTTCAATATGATCGCCAACCTTCTTGCCCGGAGCCGGGATCACGCGGACTGCCGTCGTCTTGGTATTGATCATTCCGATGGCCGCCTCATCCGCAATAATCGCAGAGATCGTTTCCGCCGATGTGTCGCCCGGAACCGCGATCATATCCAGTCCCACAGAGCAGACACATGTCATTGCTTCCAGTTTATCAATCGTCAGTGTGCCGCAGTTGGCTGCTGCGATCATGCCCTCATCTTCCGATACCGGAATGAAAGCGCCGGATAATCCGCCCACTGAGGAAGATGCCATAATACCGCCCTTCTTGACTGCATCGTTAAGCAGTGCAAGTGCCGCCGTGGTACCATGTGTGCCGCAGGTTTCCAGACCCATCTCTTCCAGGATCCGGGCGACAGAGTCGCCAACTGCAGGTGTTGGTGCCAGAGAAAGGTCCACAATACCAAACGGTGTGTCCAGTCTGCGGGATGCTTCCTGTGCAACCAACTGTCCCACACGCGTCACGCGGAACGCCGTCTTCTTAATAGTCTCGGCCACTTCATCAAAAGGCCTGCCCTTCATATCCTTTAATACATGATGGACGACGCCTGGTCCGGATACGCCCACATTGATCACTTTTTCCGGCTCGCCCACACCATGGAACGCTCCGGCCATAAACGGATTATCTTCTACTGCATTGCAGAACACCACCAATTTAGCGCAGCCGATACCCTCACGGTCAGCAGTTGCTTCTGCCGTCTGCTTGATGATCCGCCCCATCAGCTCCACTG
>JAFWOB010000191.1 GCA_017510065.1 Parasporobacterium sp. | reverse complement strand
TTATGTAATAACTATCCGTATAATAAAGACCTGTCTCAGCATTGAAGATCACTTCAAGTTTAGTGCCATCCGTGGCATACCATTCATATCGCCAGCGATTCTTAAAAGCAATCGGGGTCCACTTGCCTTCCACGCCGTCTATTGCTTCAACAAAATCCGCATAGGTCATGTCCTTCCTTTTTCCGGACTGGGCGATTTCCACCTGCTTCGCTCGCAGCTCTTCCCCTGTGAGCGACGTTACTCCATCACCGCCCTCCGGCGCGTCCGCGGGACGTTCTGCATTCGGGTCGGCAACGCCCACCTGCATACCTCCAACTTCAAATACCTGACCACCCGCCTCGGATGTCTCTTCTGCATTCGTTTCGGCTGCATCTTCAGCAGGAGCTTTTGTGGTTTCCTCAGCAGGAGCTTCCGTAGCAGCCTGCGTAACGGCTTCTGTAGCGGCAGTTGTATTTTCCGGTTTTTTGGACTCTCCGCAGCCTGTTAATGAAAAAATCAACATCGCGGCACAGAGAATCGCAATGACAGATATGAAACGCTTCATGGTATTACCTCCTGTTCTCTTTTTATCTTGACTGGTTATTTCGCAACACGCATAAACAAGTGGCTTTCATCTTCCCCGGCCACATAGGCTCCATTGTTCAGCATGACCTTTTGTGACGCGATGTTATCCTTATTTACGCGAAGATAGATCTCATCTTCCGGGATGATCTGTCTGGCCATTTCGATCGTCAGCCGAAGGCCGGCTGTCCCGTATCCTTTCCCGCGGACGTCTCTGCGGATGCTGTAGCCGATATGGCCTGCCCCATTTCGCAGCGCCTCCGTCAGATAATGCCTGATGCGGAATTCCCCAACCAGTAAGTCTCCATCCCACAGATAATAATAAGTCTCAGGGACAAACCAGTCGGGCATATTCACCGGATGTTCGTATGACATCAGAACCGGCAGCACATTCTCAAGGTATTCCTCATACGTGACGCCGCAGTATGGATTTGTCAGGCCATTTTCATCCGCAGGCAAAGCGGTTGTGTACTCCCACTGGGATTTGGCATCCTCCGGGTTGATTTTCCTTAATTCCATGTTCCGCTACTTTTTCTTTCCCAGTTTTTTATGATTCCTTACAGATACAACTCCTGCAGCTGCAGCGTATAGTGTTTGTACAGCTGATACGTCTTTACATAGTCGCCGGTTTCGATCAGATCGACGCACTTCAGGATCAGATCCTGATAGATCCGGCGCCATATACTTTGGGCATCCTCCCTTTGATTGACTGCACTTACAATCGCCGGAGCGATCCGGTAATATTCCCGGATATCCTCTTTCCCGCCGGGAGCCGTTTTCATGTAATGATCCCGGAACCACCGCAGCGTTGTCAGTTCTTTGCAGTCATCCGGAAGCCCCTCCGCTTTCACGCAGGCAGATGTCAGGAAACAGCCGAAATCGTCGCCGCCCGATCCACCAGTTTTATCCAGATTACTGAAGTCGCCCCAATTGCTGCCGTACTTCTTCGGATCCATGCCCATGTCTTTCATAAACTTGTCCCGCTTCTCCGGATCCGTATGGCTCAGATAATCAGGATCTCCGCCGGAATCCCAGATGTCCCTCTTTGCATTTTCGTAGTCAAAATCGTCATGGAATTTCTTGCTCATCTTCTAGGCCTCCTCATTGTTTTGCGTCAGTTTGATGTTCCTTCATTCCATATGCATTTTCCTTCATGCAGAATCAACACCTGCAGAAACTGTTTTTTCACATTTTCCGGTGTCTGATATTCACATAATACTTGATTCTTCAGTTCTTTCCATCTGTCGTCGATCTCTTCCGGCATCAGCTGATGGAATTCCATCGAGAGCATCCGGTCATCGATCTCGAAGACTGCCTGCTTTTCCTCCTCTGTCAGGTCTCTGCCGAGGAAATGCCTCCAGATCATGTTCTGCAAACGCTCTTCCACTTCCAGATAATACGGCAGGTCTTTCTTCACCGGCCTAGTCACATCGGCCAGATAGGCTTCGCTGGCGTCGTGGAGCAGACACCCCAATATGATTTCTTGCGTAAGGTCTCGTGCAATCGCTTCCTGCGCGCAGGCGATGGAATGCTGCGCCACGGAATAGAAGATCGGGAAGTGCCCATTGGCCCGGGTGAGCATGGATAAGGCATGCGCGATATCAGTTGCATCTATCAGATTGTCGTCCGGTTCCACCGGGTCGAAATGTTTCCCGGTGAAGGTTAAGATATAACTCATGATTATTTATTTCCTTTTTCTTCCCATGCTTTGATGATCTCCTCAACCGGCTTCCCGCAATATGGGCAGTATGGTTCTCCTTCCACAAACAGCTCGCCGCAGTAATCGCATTCTATATAGCCTTCGTTTTTTTGTTTCTTCATAACTGCAGGATCCTCTCCATGAAACTGATTTGTCAGAGCAGTAACAGCTGGGCGATATATTTTCCTTGTATATATTATACACCCAAACGAAAAAGAAACAGCCTCCAATCCGGCGACCACTTCCTATTGCAGGAAAATTGTGCTATATTGCCCCCATGGAAATCGAATTCTTAAAAACAATCGTAAAAGAAGCCGAACAGCTCACCAATAAGGATTTTGCGGTCCATCCCAAGGGGGACCGGAGCGACCTGGTCACGGACCTGGATTGGGAGATCGAGCAGTTCCTGATCGGGAAGATCCGGGAGAGTTATCCGGATTTTGACATTGTCAGCGAAGAGTTCAACACCGATGGCAAGGTCACGGATAACTGCTTTATCATCGACCCCATCGACGGGACCATCAACTTCGCGAACCATATTCCGATCTGGGGGATCCAGATCGCCTGCAGGAAAGGCGGCGAAACGGTGGCCAGCGTCATCGACCTTCCCAGACTCGGGGAGTTCTATTACGCCGACAAGACCGGCGCCTATCTGAACGGTCAGAAGATCTCGGTCCGTGAGGTGCCTGTGAAGAACGCCGTCTATGCTGTCATTGCCCGCGGCGGCCTTCCTCTCATGCAGAACATGCTTCCACACAGCCCGAACTACCGGAACTACGGCGCCATGTGCGCAGTCATGGCGTTTACTGCCTGCGGCCGGCTCCATGGAGTCTCCTTCGGGTCGGAAAATCCCTGGGACTATGAACCGGGGCTCTTCCTCTGCAAAATGGCCGGGGCCGCCACCAAAAGCGTGAAAGGCTTCCACGCCGCAGCCATGAATCAGGAGTTTCTGGATATATTGGAAAAGGAGACCCGGGTCAGATAAAGATTCTGAATTCGGATCAGCCGGGTATCTCCTGTAGTTCCTGGAACACCTTTGTTTCCAGGACTGTTATTTTGCATTCATGCTGCATCAGCTTCTCCTTTCATTTTTGCGCTGCGAGACTGTCTATGATTGGCCGTGGACCTGCCACAGCGAAAATACGGCATTTTTCTTTCTGATGGGTCCACGCCTTTTGACAGTTTGGACCCACGCCACTAGGGGATAAAGCATTCTTACTGTTGATGGGTCCACACTGTCTTGGGGGGTTGGACCCATTGAGCAAAGAAATCCTTTATTTTCGATTTTGCGATTCCAAACCGAGTGGCGGCGGAGCCAGGAGGACCAAGCCGGACAGCCTGAACCTGGCAGCGGATTCATTTGGAAGCTCTACTTCAATCCCTGCTCCAATCTGTAATACCGAAAATCCCCTTCTTCCTTCACGAACCGGAACCCTGCCTTCTCCGCCGCGTGCTGGCTCCTGAGATTCTTGCGCACGATATCCGCATTGACTGCATCCAATCCCAGTTCTTCGAAGGCGTACCGGATAGCCAGCCGCATGGCCTCGGTGCCGTAGCCCCTGCCTTTGGCCGCATCATTTTGCATATGAATGCTGAGGGTGCATTCTTTCCTGTCGCAGTCGATCTGCTTCAGCTGCAGCTCTCCGATCGGCCTGTCCGCCAGCATGACGGCAAACAGGATCCTTGAAGCTTCCTGCCTGGAATCAAAATACCGATCCACCGCATCTTCCCTGTAAACAAATGGTTTGAACAGACTCATGTCCATGTAGATGGACGGGTCGTTTTCCCATTTCTGGAACAGCCTGTGGCAGAGGTCTCTTGTCATGGGATGCAGGGTGACCGGATCTGTGTTTTGGGGGTGGAGCGTGACCTCTTCCTGGTTGTCCGAGTCCAGAACTTTGATGGCTTCTGTGATTGCCTGCGCGGCATCGCTGATCTTCTGTCCCTCCAGCTCCGGCACATGGATAAATCCCACTTTGACGCCGGTGCCCTGGTAATGATGCAGCAGCCCATACATCAAATCATTGCAGACATAGGTCCCGGCGCTGTAGGACACTTCCGCCGGCATGCTGGCCTGCGTGATGGCCTCCGCCATTTTCCTGACAGGCAGCGTTGCAAAGATGGCGTCCGGCCCGCCTTCCACGACCGGCGCATCCTTCGGTTCGTTGCCTGCGTTGTCGGGGATCGACGCATTTCGAAGATTAATCGCGACATATTCAGGGGTGATGGCAGTGCGGCCTGCTGCCTGACCGAGGCACAAGATGGCATCCGGATGGACATCATTCGCCTTCTCGATGACCGTCTCTGCGGCGCGCTCAAATACCACCGGCACCTGCAGTGTCACGATCCGGAAATCTCCGATCTTCTCCGGGAAGTGCTTCACCACCTCCCACGATGTATTGACGGCTTGTCCGCCAAATGGCTCAAAGCCCGTGATCAACAGCGTTTTCATTTCTCGAATACCCTTTTCTGGTGAAATGGTTTTCGTACATTATATCGTACTATTGGCAAGACGTATATTATACGCGTGGTTTTATTTCGCTGTTTTAGAGCAATAACTGCTTTCCATTTACAACAATAATGATTTTTCCCGCGGCCCGCCGGCTTTATAATCTTTTCAAAAGGGAGGGATTACAATGAGAAAAAACAATATTATTTCAATTATCGTTCTGGTGATTGCCATCCTCGTGACGGTGCGCTTCCTCAGATTTCTCCCGATCGTTCCGGTGATCCTGTTTGTGGTAGTGTTCCGGATCGTACGGAGCATCAGAAATCAGGCGCAGAGGGAAGAAGACAGCAGACGCGAAGAGACCAGATACGAAGATGCTTCCAGACGCAATACTTCCAGATATGAGGAAGAGACGAGAGATACCGGGGCTCGTCGTCAGGAAACCGAAGATACCATCATCACCTGCGACTATTGCGGCAGCAAAGTGGACACCAGCAAACATTCCGTATGCAATCACTGCGGTGGCCCGTACTACGATGATGAAGAATGGAAAAAAATGCGGAACAGGAGGGAGAGCTGATGCGGTAAGCCTGTTCCGCAACAAATGAAGAGGTATGAACGATTTTCAGCTGCTTTTGAGCTTCAAAATCGTTCATACCTCTATTTTGTTGCATGCGCCGCAACTACTGCTCGATGATCTTCTTCACTTTGGCGGGAACGCCTGCTGCC
>JAFWOB010000190.1 GCA_017510065.1 Parasporobacterium sp. | reverse complement strand
GGCTGTGATCGAAGACGGCGTGAAGAAGATCGGAAGCAATGCATTTAACGGATGCACCAACCTGACAGAGGTTGTTGTCCCGGATTCCGTAGCGTCTATCGGAGCCAATGCATTTCTCGGGTGTACCAGCCTGACCGCCATCAGCGTTCCGGACCAGGTCAGATATATTGATCAGTCCGCATTTAACGGATGCTCGCAGCTGACGACGATCTCCCTTCCGAACTCTGTTACAAAGATTGTTTATTACGCCTTCCAGAACTGCACCAGCCTGGAAAGCATCGATCTGCCGGTCAGCGTCAAAGCCATCAATTCCGGGGCTTTCTATGGCTGCGACAGCCTGGCGGATGTCAATTACGGCGGCACAGAATCCGACAGAAATCAAATGGTGATCGGAGGAAACAATGAGCCGCTGCTTAATGCAACCTGGCATTATCTTGAGGCGTCAGGTATCTATTCCCTGAATACCCATGAGATCATAACCTGCGTCGGATACCCGAAAGAACTGTACTTCATGGGTGAAGATGAAGCAGACAGGCTGGAAGGCATGTGGGAGAGCAGTGATTCCGGGGTGGCGTACTATGACGAAGAGAGGGGCTGCGTCGTAGCTGAAAGGCCGGGTGAGGCAATCATTTCCTACACGTCCCTTGACGGGGAGTATTCTGACGAATGTGTCGTGACGGTTTATGAAGGTCTTGACCGTGACCATCTGATCTTCCGTCACGGGGCAGATGACGATCCGGTGCAGCTTTTCTTCCTTGATCCTTACGGAGAAGCGGTGGAAGGAAACTGGAGCTGTGATGACCCGGATGTTGCCACTGTCAGCGAGAGCGGCCTGGTCACTCCGGTCGGAGTGGGAACCACCACCGTATACTTTGAATTTGAAGCAGGTGATCTGGCGGCAGAATGCGAGATCACTGTCATGGAGCCACGGTATGAACTGAATTTCCGGGAATTCAGGATCGCAGCGGGAAGACAGCGGGCGTGCTTCACTTTCCATGGACCTGACGGGAATGAGATCGACGGAATCTGGGAGAGCAGCAATCCGGATGTTGCCGTCGTAGAGGTTGTGCCTGAGTATGACATGGCATGGATAAGGGGTCTCAGTTTAGGCACGGCGACCATCACCTATACGACCTCGGACGGAAAATATTCTGACACCTGTGAAGTGACGGTTATCCGCGGGATGAACTATCATGATCTGATCCTTAAGGCCGGCGGCGACGGCGTGCAGCTGTCTTATGCCGGTGTGGACGGCACTGAACTGACCGATGCTATGTGGATCAGTTCGGACCCGGATGTTGCGACGGTCAGCAACGGCTTCGTGACGCCGCTGGGAGAAGGCAAAACGTCGATACAGTATTATGGCAATAATCCTAATGTAGATTTTGATTACTGTATGGTGACTGTTATCAACGGACAGATCAACTATGAATGGGATGAAGAACAATGTACCTGCACGGCGAAACTGACCAGGTCCGTTGACCAGGCTGTTGTGGAAACAGAAACCGTCACTTGTGCAGTGGATGTGATCAGTGCCGTATCCTGTGACACAGACGGCGAGATGCTTTTAACGGCGGTCTTTACAAAGCCTGTGTTTGGAACGCAGACAAAGACTGTGATCATACCTTCGCCGGGGCATCGTCTGACAAAGACCGATGCGGTAGAGGCTACCTATGAGAGCGAAGGCAACATCGAATATTGGACCTGCAGCATCTGCGGCAGGCATTTCTCCGATGAAGCGGGGACGAACGAGATCTCGCTGGAAGATACGGTCACTCCGAAACTGGTGCGTACCGGCTGGCAGCAGATCGATGGCAAATGGTATTATTATAATACGAATGGCATCGCGCTGACGGGCTGGCAGAAGATCGGCAGCAAATGGTATTACCTTGGTACGGATGGTGTGATGAAGACTGGCTGGGTGAAGGTCAGCAAGAGCTGGTATTATATGAACAGCTCCGGCGTGATGCAGACCGGTTGGAAGAAGGTAAGCGGCAAATGGTATTACCTGGGAACTAACGGCGTGATGCGTACCGGCTGGCAGGAAGTCAGCGGCAGCAGGTATTATCTTGGCACGGACGGCATCATGCGCACCGGCTGGCAGAAAGTCAGCGAAAGCTGGTACTATCTCGGAACGGACGGTGTCATGCGCACCGGTTGGCAGAAAGTCGACGAGAAATGGTACTATCTCGGCACCGATGGCGTCCGTACCACGGGCTGGCAAAAGATCAGCAAGAAATGGTACTACATGGGCACCGACGGCGTGATGGCCACAGGGTGGAAGAAGATCTCCAAGAAGTGGTATTACTTCGGAACCGACGGCGTCATGTGCACGGGTTGGAAGAAGATCTCTTCGAAGTGGTACTACTTCAATTCCAGCGGTGTGATGGTGACCGGCACGCAGACCATCGGCGGCAAGAGCTATACGTTCGGGTCGGACGGCGTGTGGATCGAGAAATAAAATAGTGTCTTGAGTGATTGCTCGGGGGCAGGTCAGTTGACCTGCCCCTTTGTTTCTGCAGAGGTGTATTTAATAAGTGCATCCTTGGACTATAGTTGTTGTGGTTGTCATTCTATGATATTTTTTTAAAGATGTTTGTAATTAGTTGGCAACCCGTTAACGAATCATAGAAAGCAATGAGGTAATTAGACTATGACAAAGAAAATGCTGAAACGAATCGTTGCAGTCATGATCGCAGCGTGTCTGTGTCTCGAGATATTCGCGGTGCAGGCAGCGGAATCAGACGTATTTACGGAAGATACCGAATTCACAGCGGTTGAAACAGAAGAGGTATCGGTAAACGAGCAGGCTGATCCGGAACTTCCTGTTCTGGAAGTGTTGCCGGAGGATCTGCCGGAGCTTTCCGGGGAAGAGATTACCGAACCGGAAACACCGGAACTTCCTGTTGTGGAAGTCACACCAGAGACCAATCCCGAAGATTTGCCGGAACTTTCCGTGTTAGAAGAGCAGCCGGAAATCTTACCGGAGACAGAATCAGAAACCGACCCGGAAGAGCAGCCACAACTTCCTGTGGAGGAAGAGCAGCCGGAGGATCTGCCCGAAGAAACCGAGACAGAAACAGAAGAGCAGTCTGAGGTGGAATCGGAAGAACCGTCAGAAGCTGCCCCGGAAACAGAGCCGGAAGTACAGCCGGAAGCGGAAAAAGAGACCGCAGAGACAGAAACCGAAACAGAAGCGGAGACCGAAACTGAGACCGAGACCGAAGAAGAGCTGGAAGCCTTAAATGGGACTGTGACCAGTATTTCGGTAGCACCAGTCGAGATCGAAGAATGCACCTGCGGAAGTTGGCAACGCAGATGGGAAGACGATGTGTATATCAGAGATTATTATAGGTATTATGATTTCTCCAGGGTGCTGCAGTTTACCATTGTTTATGGCGGAGAGACCATCACGGGGACATGGGATGACATCTATGCTGTAACAGGTGAATTTCCTTATGCGACCGGTCTGGAAGATCAGTCAGAGGAGCAATGGACCGTAGGCAATACTTATCATGGAATGGCAACATTGATGGGAGCGAGCTGTGAATTTGACATTACCATCACGCCGAGTCTGCTAACCTCCTTTGAAGCGGTTCCATATCAGATCATCGAAAAAACAAATGGATTCTGGACGACCGATGACACCGGAACGGAGGAATTTTATTACTATAGAACGTACAACTTTGAAGATAAATTCTGGTACAACATTGTTTATGACGGGCAGCAATATTCAGGAACTGCAAATGATCTTACTGCATTACTTGGTGAGTACGTATATGTAGCCAATTACAGTGATCAGGATGCGGAGCATTGGACGGCAGGCAATTCCTATCATGCCACAGCAGAACTGATGAGCAGGACCTGTGATGTTGAGATCCAGATCCTTCCGAGTCCGGTGGACGAATTTTCCGTTGAGCCGGTCAGCGTGTTCGAAGGGACCATGGGCTATGTGATGGGCGGTTTCGGAGACAGTGCCTGGTATTCTTATAATGTTATGCAAATGCCGCTGCAGTTCACCGTGAAAATGTCCGGGGAAACATTCACAGGAACCGCCGCGGAAGTGTATGCTCATTTTGGCTACAGCATTTCACTGTTAACCCATGATCAGCCACAGAATCACTGGACAGCAAACAATACTTATACAGTGGGACTCGAGTTCATGGGGATGGAGACGGAATTACAGGTCAGCATTCTTCCCTCCCCGGTAACCAGCTTTATCGTCAATGACATTGAAAATGTGGAAGAGACGAATGGGTATTTTACGAGTTATCCCTCATCGCCGGGAGAGTATACCAGCATTTTTATTTATACTCTTGACCTGCGTGCGATTCCCTGCGAGGTAACCTATAATGGAACTTACACCGGCACCCTTGCCGGCCTGGAAGACGAATACGGATATATTGCAACAATCGCTTCTGAACAGACTCCTCCCAATCAGTGGACCGTCGGGAATACGTATACGGCGACCGCCTGGTTTATGGGAAAAACATGCGATTTTAATGTGACCATTACCGAAGATCTGACCGAATGGGAGATTATCGACGGCGTACTTTACATCTACAAGGATGCGGATATGCAGAACTGGGTGGCCAAGACCGTTCCGTGGTTTACGGAAAAAGCATCCATTACCAAAGTGGTCATTGAAGACGGCGTAAAGAAGATCGGAAGCAATGCATTCAACGGGTGCGTAAACCTGACAGAAGCAGTGATTCCGGATTCCGTGGCGTATATCGGAGCGAAGGCATTTGCCGGGTGCTCCAGCCTGGCCGCGATCAACATTCCGGATCAGGTCAGCTACATTGATCAGTCAGCATTCTATGGCTGTTCACAGCTGACGGGAGTATCCCTTCCGAGTACCGTTACGAAGATTGTTTATTACACCTTCCAGAACTGTACAAGCCTGGAAAGCATTGATATTCCGGTCAGCGTCAAGACCGTCAATCCCGGAGCATTTAATGCGTGCAGCAATCTGACGGATGTAAATTACGGTGGAACGGAATCCGACAGAGCCGGGATGGTGATTGGACGAGACAATGAACCGCTGCTTAACGCGACATGGCATTATCAACAGGAGTCGATACTTACCGGCTGGCAGCAGATCGATGGCAAATGGTACTATTATAATGCTGATGGTGTCGCGCTGACGGGCTGGCAGAAGATCGGCAGCAAATGGTATTACATGGACAGTTCCGGCGTAATACATACCGGCTGGGTGAAGGTCGGCAAGAGCTGGTATTATATGAACAGCTCCGGCGTGATGCAGACCGGCTGGGCGAAGGTCAGCGGGAAATGGTATTACCTGGGAACCAATGGCGTGATGCGCACCGGTTGGCAGGAAGTCAGCGGGAAATGGTATTATCTAGGAACCAACGGCGTCATGCGCACCGGCTGGCAGGAAGTCAGCGACAAATGGTATTATTTCGGAACGGACGGCATCATGCGCACCGGTTGGCAGAAGGTCGACGAGAAATGGTATTATCTCGGTACGGATGGCGTCCGTACGACTGGCTGGCAGAAGATCAGCAAGAAATGGTACTACATGGGGACCGACGGCGTGATGACCACCGGTTGGAAGAAGATCAGTAAGAAATGGTACTACTTCGGAACCGACGGTGTCATGTGCACAGGCTGGAAGAAGATCTCTTCGAAGTGGTACTACTTCAATTCCAGCGGCGTGATGGTGACCGGCACGCAGACCATCGACGGCAAGACATATCATTTTGATTCAAGCGGGGTGTGGATTGATTAATTAATTGATGGCTGGTTGGAGCCTCCAATCGAAAAGTGCATGCATTTTCAAGAGTTACCGTCCAAAATTTCATCGATTTCGAGAAATTTTGGACGGTAATTTTGAAATATCCTATGTTTTCAAGGAGCTTGCATCCAAAGACCATGAGAGAGAAGGCAGAAGAACGAAAGATCACTAGATGAAGGATCCAAAGCGAAGCTGAAATATAGGTTGATAAAGAGGCAGCTGGCCTGCCAACTTGCTGGTCAGCTGATTAACATTAGTCCAATCCCATCCATTGCAAAAAAAAGCCGATTGTGTACGCCGACTGCAAGATATCTTTGATTGTGTACCTGCTGAACCGTTGTGATGACTACATTTTCTCATTTCTGAATGGTTTTTTATTCTTTTTTTCTGAAAATGGCCCAAATGCGGATAGATTTTACAGGAATTGCCGTACACAATCGGACATATTGTGCAGTCGGCGTACACAATCGGACTTTTTATGCAGTTACCAAAATGTCTGCTAACAAGCGACTGAAGCGTAAAACTTCCGCAGCCCAAACCTATCTCCAGATGGAAACACCGTTGAAGCGGCCGGTATTCTGTGATATTCTTCTTTCAGTAGTTTGATCTGGATTATTGAGCAGCTTAGATGTTAAGAATCAGATATGAAGAAATACCGTTTTACCATTCAGCAATCAGGAAACCTTCCGGCACAGTTTTGAATAGCCGGAAGGTTTTTGTGTTGTAATGGCGGCGGTATGATGAAAGGAAAGGATTTCACTTATGAAGAGATGGGTTAAGAAGGCAGCAGTGACAGCGCTCGTGATCACGCTGATCCTGGGAATGATCCCGGTTTATGCTGACGAGGCAGTGGTCACTGAAGCAGAGCAGGTTCTCTACGAAGAAGCAGAGGCGGTTGAGCTTCCCGTTGAGGAAGATGATGCCGCAGAACCGGAAAACATTACGGTCCTGACAGAATCTGAGGAAAACATAGAGGAAGAGGCAGAAACAGAGGAAATCCTCGATGCGGAGGAGCCCTCTATAGAAGAACCGGTACCAGTTGAGGTGGAGGAAACCACTGAGGCGGAAGTAGTGAATGAACCGGAAGAGCCCGCTGAGGAAGCCGCTCCTGTTGAGACGGAAGCACCCGAAGAAACAGAAGAGCCTGCCGCACCGGAAGAACCGGCTGCTGAGGAACCGGCACCGGTTCCGGAAACAAAAGTGCCTGAAGAAGAGCTGATTCCGGAAACAGAAGTGCCTGAAGAAGAACCTGCAGATCCGGTAGAAGACCCGGCAGAGCAGGCAGAAAGCACAGACGTGGCGGAAGACCCAGCACAGGCAGAAGACCCGGAAGAAGACCCGGAGCTGGAAGAAGATCAGGAGCTTTTGTTCGAGTCAGCAACATCGGGAATGTGCGGAGATAATGTGACCTGGAATCTGGACAGTGCAGGTACTCTGACCATCTCCGGTTCAGGTGCGATGTACAATTATACATCACCGTATGATGCAAACGTATCCTTGTCACCCTGGTATGATCTGATCAGCAGTATCAGGAATATCGTGGTGGAAGAGGGCGTAACAAGTATTGGCACTTCCGCATTTGTTAATTGTACAGAGGTGCTGAGTGTCACGCTTCCCAACAGTGTGACCGACCTTAATGTAGCGTGCTTTGCGCAATGCAGAAAACTGCAGGGCATCGAGATTCCGGCAGGTGTAACAGGTATAGGAGCGGGTGTACTCGCCAACTGTGATAGCCTGGGCTGGATCATTGTGGATGAAGCGAATACCACGTATGACAGTCGTGACAACTGCAACGCGCTCATTCAGACCGCAAGCAATACGCTGCTGAAAGGATGCCGTAATACCGTTATACCATCCAGTGTGACGACGATCGGAAACAATGCATTTGCAGTCCTCTTTTTCCAGGATATCACGGTCCCGGAGGGTGTCGTAAGCATCGATTATTTTGGATTTGCCTATAATAACAATCTGAGAAGCATTTCACTTCCTGTCAGTTTGCAGGAAATAGGAACGTGGGCATTTAAGAACTGTAATAATCTTGCAGATGTCTACTATGCAGGAACGATTGCGCAGTGGAATGCGATCTCGATCGCGCCGGACGATAATGAGCCCCTGCTGAATGCTGCGATCCACTGTTCAGACGGCGATATCAGTGGCGGCGGCGGAGAACCTACGATCATAGCAAACGGAACCTGCGGGGACAGCCTGGAATGGGCGCTGGACAGTGCAGGCACTCTGACCATCTCCGGCAGCGGGGCTATGTATGATTATGAATTGTCCGGAAACACAGCACCCTGGTATAATTATGCATTTCAGGATATCAAGGCCATCGTATTCGAAAGCGGCATCACCGGCATCGGCAACTACGCATTTATCTATTGTGATAAAGTTACCAGTATTACAGTTCCGGAAGGCGTGACGAGTATCGGAGTGGACGCTTTTTATGAATGTGACATGGGAAGCATCTCGCTGCCGGGAAGCCTGCAGAGCATTGGAACGTTTGCATTCCAGAATTGCAGGAATCTTGTCGGTGTCACGATCCCCGCCGGAGTCACATCTTTAGGTGATGTTATACTTGATAACTGCAGCGGTCTGACCTATATCGTAGTGGAAAGCGGGAATACGGCATATGACAGTCGTGAAAACTGCAATGCCATTATCGAAACGGCATCCAACACTCTGCTCATGGGATGCGCCAATACGGTCATCCCTGACAGCGTCACGAGTATCGGCAACAACGCATTTTCCAATTGTCCGGGATTAGGCGAGATTACGATTCCGGAAGGTGTAACAAGAATCAGGGCGTTTGCTTTTGCCGGCTGCAGCAATCTTGCGGAAGTTACAATCCCGCTGAGCCTGACAACGTTCGATGGTGGCGTGTTCATGGATTGCACCAACCTCACAGATATCTATTACGCCGGCTCGGAAGATGACCGGGACGAGATCAGTATTTCACCGGATCATAACAGCATTCTGATAGATGCGAACTGGCATTATGCACTGCCGTCCGTTCCGGTTATCGCCAGAGGAACCTGCGGCCAAAATCTGACCTGGAAATTAACGGAAGACGGCTTGCTGAAAATCAAAGGAACCGGAGCGATGACAGATTATAATGCGTCTACGGCTCCGTGGAAGGATTACCGGGATTCCATCGAAACAGTCGAGATCGGCGATGGTGTTACCCGCATTGGAAACTATGCATTCTATCAGTGCACCAACCTGACGGATCTTACGCTCCCGACCACAGTTTCTACGATCGGGGAAAGTGCGTTTCGCGAGTGTAGCAGTCTGTCTGCATTTCCATATAGCGCCAAACTTCACATCGGTACCGAAGCATTCCGGGGATGCAGCAGTTTAACTCGGTTTGATATTCCATATTCAATGACTTCCATTCCGGAAGGAATGCTGGAGGACTGCACCAATCTGACCGAAGTTTCCATTCCGAACAGGATCACTTCCATTGGGAAAGACGCCTTCTGGATGTGCAGCAGTCTCGCGCACGTGAACATTCCTGCCAGTGTGACAACGATCGGGGAAGGCGCATTTTACGGCTGTATGAGTCTGACAAATGTCACGGTGCCGGCCCGCGTGAAAAGTATTGAAACGTTTACATTTGCCGACTGTCAGAATCTGGTTCAGATCAGCCTTCCGGATGGGATTACCTCCATTGGAGACGGAGCATTTTTTGATTGCTATAAGCTGTCTGATTTTACGATCCCGAGAAATGTAACAAGCATCGGGGAGTATGCATTTGAATCCTGTACAAGTCTGCTGCAGCTTGTGATTCCGGAAGGCGTGACAAGCATAGGAGCAGAAGCTTTCCTTAACTGCACGAATCTGATGAGCGTCGCGATTCCTGTCAGCATGGCGAGCATCGGCGCCGGGGCGTTTAAGTCCTGTTCTGCTCTTGAAACGGTCTATTATGACGGAACCGAAGCTGATTGGAATGCGATGGATATCGGGGAGGAAAATGATCCGTTGCTGAACGCAGCAATGCGGCAATCGCCTCTTGCATCCGGACAATGCGGAACATCCGCCATCTGGGCAGTGAGCAAAGACTATCAGCTGACAATCTCGGGAAGCGGTCCTGTTACTGACTATGGGATTTTTGGCGTCAGAGCACCCTGGTACAGTTATAGAAATGCGATCACGCAGGTTACGATAGAAGAAGGCATCACCCGTATCGGAAATTATTTTCTGCAGAATGGCGGGCAGCTGACAGAGCTTGTGATTCATGAAGGGGTAACGAGCATCGGCAGATATGCGTTTGAAGGCTGCAGCAACCTGAAGGAAATCTGGCTCCCGCTCAGTGCGGTAATGGTCGACCAAGGTGCATTTTCATCCTGCACCGGTCTGACAGACGTTTATTACGCAGGATCGGAAGAGGATCGGGCAGGAATCAATATTAATCATGAGGGAAATGATAGTCTCCTGACCAATGCCACCTGGCATTACAATGAACTGCCGCCGACGATCATTGCAAGAGGAACCTGCGGCGATCAGCTCACCTGGGTTCTGGACAACAAAGGCGTGCTGGCAATCTCCGGTTCGGGGGCGATGTACAATTATAATGAGGATCTTGGCAATCCGGTTCCATGGTCTTCTGAGAGTGACCGGATCGTAAGAGCAGAGCTGACCGGCGAGATCACAACGATCGGTGAGAATGCATTTGATGGATGTACCGCTCTGACGGATGTGTATTTCGCGGGAACGAAGGCCCAGTGGGCAGCGGTTTCGATCGGCGCTGGAAACAGCTGTCTGACAGATCCGTCGAGAGTACTCATCCATTGCAGCGACGGAATTGCCCTGCCGGAAGGATATTGCGCCCTGACATTTGATGCCAACGGCGGTACCTTCTACAGCCTGGATGGTTCCGGAAATCCGGCAAAAGCGATCGGGTCCGAGATCATGCGTATCTGTCAGGAAAATGATAATGTGACGCTGTTCCGTCAGAACTATCAAGTGTTCTCAGGCGGCCGGGTTGTTTACTACAAATGCACGATGACAGATGCTATGGTTCAGCGGGATGGCTACATCCTGACCGGCTGGGTCGTGGAAGAAACAGGCGCGGTCTATCCGGCAGAAACGACCGGCTCGGGCATCTACGGCGTTACGGGCTCTCTTGTGCTGGCAGGAGATACGACCCTGAAAGCGGTATGGGAGGAAGCGGTCACGGTCACGCTTGATTACAACGGCGGCAGTTATGTCTCCGGGGACAATCAGGAGCTGACCCTCCGGTGCGCGAAGAGCTGGCAGCTGCAAGTTGGGCTGAATGGCATTTATATTGGCGAGGCGATGCTTCCGGTCCTTGAAAAAGAATCCTTTGGACTGATCGGTTGGAAAGATCTTTCCACCGGAACCATTTATCGGAAAAATGAGATCATTGACACAGACCATGATATGACCCTGCAGGCAGTCTGGGGGCAGCCGATCACCATTACTCTGGATCCGGGCGACAAGAGCTTTGTGACGGATTGGAGATTTTGGAACAATGAGGTAAAAGACGGGTTCGACGCGGACGGCAAGTCCCGGATCCCTGCCTATGCGGGAGCTGCTTATGAGATTGATTTCAGCTGGTACTGGCCGGAAGACCAGACGGGATCTTATTATGCCACCGCCTGGAAAGTCGCCGGTGATCCTGTCGGTACTACCTATGTGCAAGGCGACGAAATCATTCTTCCGGAGAGCGATCTGACCCTCGAAGCGGTTTGGGGTAAAAAAGTCCGCGTGGACTATGATTTTGACGGCGGAGCCTGCAATGGCCCTATGCCATGTACAAGTGGCTATGAAAACACAGTGGAAACAGCGGAATATGTGATCTTCCGGAATGACCCGATGAACGGACATGCATGGCTGGAAGAATACATGCAGAAAGAGGGCTATACATTTGCCGGCTGGAAAGTGCAGGGTTCTTCGGACGGCCATATCTACCATGCAAATGATCTCTATGACCTGCACGAAGATACGACTTTTGTGGCGTTCTGGGAGAGCAATGAAGTGATCCTGACCGGTTGGCAGAAGATCGATGGCAAATGGTATTACTACAGTAACGACGGCGTGGTGCAGACCGGCTGGCAGAAGATCTCCAAGAAGTGGTATTACTTCGGTACCGACGGCGTGATGCGGACCGGCTGGCAGAAGATCTCTAAGAAGTGGTATTACTTCGGAACCAACGGCGTTATGTGTACCGGTTGGAAGGAGATCAGCAGCAAACAGTACTACTTTAATTCTTCCGGTGTGATGCAGACCGGCTGGCAGACGATCAGTGACAAACAGTATTACCTGGGCACCGATGGTGTAATGAAAACGGGCTGGCAGAAGGTCGACAGCAAATGGTATTACCTGGGCACCGACGGTGTGATGAAAACGGGCTGGCAGAAGATTTCCGGCAAATGGTATTACCTGGGTACCGACGGCGTGATGCAGACCGGTTGGCAGAAGATCTCGAAGAAGTGGTACTACCTGGGAACGGACGGCATTATGCAGACTGGTTGGCAGAAGATTTCCAAGAAATGGTATTACTTCGGAACCGACGGCATCATGCGTACCGGCTGGCAGAAGATCTCCACGAAGTGGTACTACTTTAATTCCAGCGGCGTGATGTTGACCGGCACCCAGACCATTGATGGAAAGAGCTATACCTTTGGCTCGGACGGCGTATGGACCGGGAAATAAAAAAAGTTTATGAAATGCTTGAGAGCACTTGGGGGGCAGGCCGGATGGCCTGCCCCTTCTTATTTTCATTAACTGTCTGATTTGAGGAGGGTGAACCCTCCTCAAATCGGGAGCTTGGCGAAAACAAGAAGGGTGGACCCTCCTCAAATCGAGGACTTGGCGAAAACAAGAAGGGTGGACCCTCCTCAAATCGGCAGCATTGCCGGATGTCAAAAATGACGAAACAAGGACCGGAAAATCGGCGAAATATAAAAGAAAGTTCATTGACGGAACAGACCGGAACGCTGTAAAATTCAATCAGCAGCGGGAGGTGTACATAGGCCCGCTGCCGGTTATGAAAAACCCAAGATTCTTAAAACATATCTTCCGGAGGGAAATCCAGGAGGATATGTTTTGATATGCTGGAAAGGGGTAAAAATGAAGAAAAGACGTTTGTTTGCCTTGATCATGGCGCTTATTATGGTTGTGAGTCTTCTGCCGGCGAGTGTAATGGCAGAGGAGACTGACGAATCCTGGTATGAAGAAGCAACAGAAGCGTACATGACGACAGGGGATCTCGAAGATCCTTGTGTGGGAGAAGACTACACCGAACCGGAAACGCCGGAAGAAGTATACACCGAACCGGAGACCCCGGAAGAAGTATACACCGAACCGGAGACCCCGGAAGAAGTGTACACCGAGCCGGAAACGCCGGAAGAAGTGTACACCGAACCGGAAACCCCGGAAGAAGTATACACGGAGCCGGAGACGCCGGAGGAAGTATACACGGAGCCGGAGACGCCGGAGGAAGTATACACGGAACCGGAAACCCCGGAAGAAGTATACACCGAGCCGGAGACGCCGGAAGAAGTGTATACCGAGCCGGAAACACCGGAAGAGGCAGACACGTCTGAAGCCGAAGAAGAGGAGACCCTTGACCAGGCGCTGACGCAGGAAGAAGAGCCTTCATCCAAGGAAGAGAAGACTGAGGAAGAGAAGACCGAGGAAGAGACCACGGAAGAGGAAACCGAAGAGGAATACGAAGAAGTCGAGTTCGAGAGCACGGTCCGGACTTATACGCCGGGCGGCTATCAGGATAATGACGAGCTTCTTGAAAGCTTCTTTGAGCAGAAGCTATATCAGGCACCGCGAAGAGCCAAGGCGGCAAGTGCGCCCGGTTATGCCGGCAGCATGCTTACCGGCAATAATTTTACGCTTTACAATATCCTGCGGGGAATGATCGCGGAAGTGGCAGACGGGACCCGCAGTTCCACGTCTTTCCAGATTCCGGTAGCGGATTTCGGAATCGGAACTACCTGGACAAAAGAAGAGCTGGGAATTGAAAACGCCATTGAAGCGAGGAATTATGTAGCGGGTTTATTTGCCTATGACCAGGAGCTGCTGATCGATGCGCTGTTGGCGGACTGCCCTTATGAACTGTTCTGGTATGACAAGACCTCTCCGACATCGGCAACCGATACGCCGAGCATGTCCACCAGTATTTCCGGAAGCGGCGGGTATGCTTCCATTACCGTAAAAGGAACCGTGGATTTTGATTTTCCGGTTGCGGCGGGTTACAGCACCGGGGATTATACAGTGGATTCAACCCAGATATCCCGTGTCACTGCGGCAGCAACCAATGCCCGGGCAATCGCGGATCAGTACGCCAATGCCGGTATTTACGGAAAAGTCGTTGGATTCAAGAATGAAATCTGCGATCTGACGGATTATAACAGCTCTGCCCCGGGCGGCGCTTATGGCGATCCATTTCAGGCGATCTATGTTTTTGACGGGGACAGCACTACCAATGTTGTCTGCGAAGGGTATTCCAAAGCCTTCAAATACCTGTGCGACATGAGCGGCGTTCCCTGCCTGACAGTCAGCGGTATGATGGCAGGAGGTACAGGCGAAGGTCGCCATATGTGGAATATCGTCCAGATGAATGACGGTGCCAGCTATCTGGTGGATGTTACGAACTGCGACACAGGAACCGTGGGTTCACCGGATCTTCTGTTCCTGAAAGGCTACACGTCCGGTAGTTTTGCCGACGGCTATGTTTATGACTGCAACGGGTATCAGATCAGCTATACCTATAATTCCAATACAACTGCCCTGTATCCGGAAGCAATGCTGACCCTGTCAGGGGCTGCTTACGATCCCAACTGGACTCCGGAACCGGAGATCAGCTACAGCATTGAGAATGGCGTCCTGACGATTACCGGGTCTGGTCCCATGGATAATTACACCTGGGAATCCCCAGCTCCCTGGCGTGATGATTGGGAGACGATCACTTCGATCGTTATCGATGACCGGATCACAAGCATTGGCGATCTTGCTTTTAACTGTCTGGAAAATGTGACCACTGTGGAGCTGCCGGACAGCCTCGTCAGTATTGGGGAAGGCGCATTTGATGAATGCTTCAGCCTTTCTGGGATCAGTCTTCCCGAGGGTCTTACCAGTATCGGAAATTATGCTTTCTATGAATGTTACGAGTTGGGATCAGTAACGATTCCCTCCACGGTTGAAATAATCGGAGACAGTGCGTTTGCATACTGTGAATCGCTGACAGATATAACAGTAGCGCAGGGAAATGCTTTTTATACGGTAGTGGATCATGCACTGTATACAAGTGACGGCACGGGCCTGATCCTTTATCCGGCCGGCCGGCCGGCAGATTCCCTGACGGTGCCGGATGGCGTGACAACGATCTATAGAGATGCCTTTAGCTGCAGTAGTCTGTCATCCATTTTCCTTCCGGATTCTGTTACGACAATCGGAAACGGCGCTTTTTACGCAATGCCGAATCTGCATTATATCGTGCTTCCGCCCTATCTGACATACCTTGGGGATGATGCCTTTCATGAAACAGCCCTGACAGCGGTTTCAATCCCGAAAAGCCTGACATCCATAGAGTGGGGAGTTTTCTATCAATGTCCGTTGAATAAGATTTATTACGAAGGAACAGAAGATGACTGGGCGCTGATCGATATTCATAACGATAATGAGTCTATTTATAATGCGACCATTTATTATAATTCTTATGATCCGGATATTATCTGGACTATTTATGACAACGTTCTCACGTTTTCCGGAGAAGGCGCTATTGATGATTACGATGAGAATCAGCCGCCATGGACGGATTCAAATGTTACTACGATAATTATCGAAGAGGGCATAACCGGCATCGGTAATTGCGCTTTAATGTGGATGACCGGTGCAGTCAGCGTGGAGTTGCCGGCAAGCCTTGAACGGATCGGAAAGATGGCGTTTTACGGCTGTACAAGTCTTGAAAGCATTGAGATCCCGGCCTCGGTCACCGAGATCGGAGACGGTGTATTTACTTACTGCACTTCATTGACCAGTATTACTGTCGCTGAGGGCAATACCTCTTTTACAGCGGAAGATCAGGTGCTTTTCACCAGTGACAGGACCAGACTGATCTCCTATTCGGACAGCCTTGGGGTGTATGGCTACACGCTGCCGTATGAAGTGGAATACATCGGCGAAGCTGCATTTGAAAACAGCAATCTGTCAAGGGTTTTCCTTCCGGACTCTCTTACGACCATCGGACCGGGTGCATTTGATTACATGTCAAACCTGACTTATATGATGCTTCCGGAACATGTGACAAATGTCGGGGAATACGCATTTTCAGGAAGCGGCCTGAAGACAGTCGCAATTCCTGTCAGTCTGACAAGTATCGCAGATGGAGTATTTTGTGATTGTCCTCTGACAGATATTTATTATGAAGGAAGTGAAGAAGACTGGCAGAATGTCTCCATCGGAATAGGTAACGACAGTCTGGCAGGGGCGGAAATCCACTATCATACTTACGGCGCGGATATTCCGCAGCCGGGTATCATCAACTGGAGACTGCAAGACGGCGTGCTGACTATTTCCGGAGAAGGCGCCATGGAGAATTTCTTCGCGGTAGAGGACACTCCCTGGTACAGCGAAAGGGACAACATTACTTCGGTTGTTATTGAACCAGGCGTTACGACGGTTGGCAGAAATGCGTTCAATGACTTTTGGAATGTAGCCGAAGTAACACTTCCGGAGAGCCTTGTCAGTATAGGAGCATGGGCATTTGCTAATACGAAGATTGAGAGCATCCAGCTTCCCGACAGCCTGACATCCATTGGAGATCTGGCATTTAACTATTGCTGGAAGTTGGATTCTGTGGAAATCCCGAATAATGTTGTCCATTTAGGGAAAAACCCGTTTGCCGGCTGCCATAATGCCAACATTACGCTTGCACCGGGCAACACCGCTTTTAAGATGGTCGATCGTTCCCTGCTCAGTGCAGATGGAACCAGGCTGGTCCGTTTTTGCATTCCGGAGACCGGTAGTGAAGATTATAGGAAATATTATTATGCGGTTCCGGATGGCGTCACAACAATCGGGGCATATGCGATTGACCCCTACTATAGTTTACAGCTGTCCCTGCCGAACAGCATTACTTCCATTGAGGAATATGCCTTAGAGAACATTGTTCATATAATCTTCTATGGTTCTTATGAAGAGTGGACTGCGATCCAGATCCATGAGACCGTTTTGGAATTCCTTCAGAATGGGTATATAAACGTTTCCTTCATTTCCGGCTCCTGCGGAGAGAACCTGACCTGGAGACTTGATCCGGAGACATTTACGATCCTCACCATTTCCGGGACAGGAGATATGTATAACTATGCACGGTGGTCTGGAGAGGAGGATCCGGTCCCGCAGTGGTCCGGACTTGAGATTGTCGAGATCATTGTAGAAGATGGCGTAACCAGCATCGGCAACGGTGCATTTTCCGGCTTATATCTGCTGCGGGATGTGACATTGCCGGACAGCCTCAGAACACTGGGCGACGAGGCTTTTATGGGAGATGAAAGTCTTCAGAAGATCGTTCTTCCGGAAGGTCTGGAATCGATCGGAGCAGAAGCGTTTGAAAACTGTTGGAATCTGAAGGAAATCTACATTCCGGATTCCGTTTCCTATATCGGAGAATCTGCTTTTTCAAGTACCGACATCACAGATATTGTTTTGCCGGCTAATCTTACTTCGCTTAACAGATATCTGTTCAGCGGTGATTATCAACTGAATACAATTGTTTTTCCGAGCAGTCTGGAATCGATCAGTCCGGATGCGTTCAAATATTGCGGAGGTATTATCACTGTCTTGTTCCCGGGAACCCCGGAGGACTGGAACCGCCTGGTTATTGAGCCGGGTATTGAAAATCTGCAAAATGCATTTGTACAATATATAGCAGGTACTGATGGCAACGTCAGCTGGCGTCTTGATGGACATACGCGGTCTGTCCTGACCGTCTCCGGTACCGGTGCGCTCAATCAATATATATCCTGTAAAGATATTGTAAAGCGCATTGTGATCGAACCGGGAATCCGGGAGATTGGGGATAGCGTGTTTAACTGGTGTCCTGAATTGGAAGAGGTGATCCTTCCGGAAGGACTTGAAAGTATCGGGAATTATGCCTTCAGCTCCTGTGAAAAACTAACCCATATTGAGCTGCCGGAGAGCCTGGTTTCCCTGGGCGAGTTTGCATTTGACAGCTGCGGTCTGACACAGCTGGAGATTCCTTCCCAAGTGGAATCAATCGGCCAAGGCGCCTTTTCCTTCTGTGCTGCATTGCCTGCGATTCATGTGGCAGAAGGCAATTTAAATTACACTTCTGTGGACGGAGTCCTGTTCAGCTCGGATGAGACCGTGCTGCTGCAATATCCTGGCGGAAAACAACAATATACCTATAATGTACCGGACGGAACAGAAATGATCGCTCCGCATGCTTTTGAAGGGTGTGTGTCTCTGAACGAGATCAATCTGCCGGACGGTCTGCAGTATGTGGGAGATGTAGCATTTTATGCATGCCGGAACCTGTCTCATCTGGAACTGCCGGAAGGCGTACTGGGGATCGGGGACTATGCATTCGAGTCTTCAGGAATACGCACTGTACAGCTTCCGAGCAGCCTGACTCATATCGGAGTAGGAGCGTTTTCCGGCTGTTCTTCCCTGACAACCATCTATTATAATGGAACATGGGATCAATGGGATGAAATTGAGATCGATGTCAACAATGATATGTTGTCCTTAGTCAAGATCATATGCAGTGATCTGCCGGAAGAAGAGATCCTATGGAGTTTTGATTCTGACAGAAAACTGCTTACTATCTATGGCAATGGAGAAATGCCGGATTATGCTTCCGCAGAAGAAGTGCCATGGTCTTCTGCTGCGTCTTCCGCAAAATCTGTCCTAATCAGCGAAGGTGTCCGGAGTATCGGCAGCTATGCATTTGCCGGATTTACAAATCTTGAAGAGATCCTGATCCCTGCCAGTATCACCAGGATCAGCGCGCACGCATTTGACGGATGCGATATGCTGAACAAAGCACTCTATCATGGCTCCATGGCTGACTGGGAAAATGTGACGAATCTTGACAGTGTTCTGCAAAATATCGGGCCCACCTGTTTAACCGGCACTTGCGGTGACGGAGTTACCTGGAGTGTAGACGCAGAATCGCTGTCGGTTCTGACAATCTCCGGAAACGGAATGATGGATTCCTACAATTCGGACCTGGATGCACTGTATCACGGAACGGCGAATCATCTGCCTCCATGGTCAGTATTTGGCAGTGTGATCCGGGAAGTCAGGATCGAAGAAGGCGTGACGGGGATCGGCAGTGGTGCATTCTTTGGCTGCAGTGAAGTTGATACAATATTTATTTCAGCCAGCGTGAGGACGATCGGAAAGGCAGCCTTTGCAGGTTGTACACGTCTGTACGGATTTGTGGTTTCCCCGTCAAATACCGTATACAAGAGCAGCAACGGTGTGTTATTCAGCAAAGACGGATCCACTCTGGTGGCTTATCCGGCATATCGTTATGAGGAGAAATATTGCGTTCCGGATGGAGTTACCACGATCGAGGAAGCTGCCTTTGCATTTTCCAATCTGTCGGAAGTGATCCTGCCGGAAGGCGTGGAAACGATTAGTCCTTATCTTTTCTATTTAAGCAGGGGCTTGTACAGGATTTCGATCCCGTTAAGTGTCACGACAATCGGCTACCATGCTTTCGATATGAATCACAGTCTGGGAACTGTTTTTTATAACGGAAGCTGGTCCGAGTGGCAGCAGATCAATATTTCCGAAGGCAATGATAATCTGAACAATGTATATCATGAATATTACAATGAGAAATACAGCAATACCTATTGGGACTTTGACCCGGCTACGGGAGTTCTGACCATTTCGGGAACCGGTCCGATGATCGATTATACCAGCTATATTCCCAACGGCCAGGTGGAAGCCGGTATCTTATCGTCATCCTATCAGGGGCATAATGACAGTTCAGAAGGCAATACCTTATATCCGCCATGGTATGTGTACCGTAATTATATCACCAGTATCGTGGTGGAAGACGGGATCACGGGAATCGGCAGCTACGTGTTTAATGATCTGTGGAGGGCTGTCTCCGTCCGCCTGCCGGCTGATCTGGATTATATAGGTGAAGGAGCATTCTACCAATGCAGTTCTCTGGAAGAGATCACGCTGCCATTGGGAAATGGAACCATTCCAAGAAACTGTTTTGCAAGGTGCAGCAGCCTGACAGCGGTGACGATTCCTGACGGAACCGTAACGATCGGTGAATGGGCTTTTCATGGGTGCAGCAGCCTGACCGGTATCACGATACCGGACAGTGTAACACAGATTGAAGGCAGTGCATTCAGCGAATGTAATTCTCTGGAAAGCATTGTCCTTACGGATAACGTAATGTATCTTGGGGAAAATGTATTTAGCGGGTGCTCTTCACTGACAGATGTAACACTTCCTGAAACGGTGCTGGAATTCGGATCCGGCATGTTCTACGGATGTGAGAGTTTAACACAGATCGTTCTGCCGGAAGGCGTGGAAGAGCTTCACTGGACATTTCAAAGATGTACAAATCTGACGGATGTAACATTTCCTGACAGCTTGACGCAGATCGGCAGCTATGCTTTTGAGCGATGTATTTCGCTGACCGAGATGACGATCCCGGAAGGAGTGACGAAGATTGGCGGATATGCATTCTCTGAGTGCTCATCATTGTCGGAGGTTATAATCCCTGAAAGTGTGACGCAGATTGATTCCTATGCGTTCTATGAGTGTTCGTCATTGACGGGAGTCGTAATCCCGGATGGTGTGACACAAATCAGTGAAAGAACGTTTAGTGGCTGTACTTCTTTAGCAGATGTTCAGATTCCCGAATCTGTTATCTCCCTTGGAAACAATGCGTTCTACAATTGCCAGAGCTTAACAGAAATTGCGCTTCCGGACCAGTTGACAAGCATTGGGTATTCAGCGTTCAGCGGTTGCACCGGATTGACGGAAGTAATACTTCCGGATCAATTGACAAGCATTGGGTATTCGGCGTTCAGTGGTTGCAGTGGATTGACGGAGATTACTATACCGGAAGGCATAACTGCTCTTGAACACAGTACATTTTCCCGTTGTACAAATCTGACAAATGTAGTGCTTCCGGATAGTCTGACGAGAATGCAGTATGGTGTATTTTACAATTGCTCTTCTCTGGCGCACATTACGATTCCTGAAAATGTGACAGAGATATATGATAGCGTATTTTACAACTGTACAAGCCTGTCGGAGGTTATCTTGCCTGAAGGCCTGACAAGAATGGGAAGCGAAGTCTTTTCCGGCTGTACCGGTCTGACGGAAGTTGTGCTTCCTGGAAGTTTGACACAAATAGAAGACAGAGCATTTAATGGCTGTACTGGTTTGACAGAAATAGTGTTTTCAGAGGGATTAACAAGTATTGGATCCAATGCATTTTCCGGCTGCACCAGCCTGACGAAAGTTGTGCTTCCGGCGGGATTGACGAGCCTTGGATGGAGCGCATTTAATGGCTGCTCAAGTCTGACAGAAGTTGTACTTCCGAATAGTCTCACAAGTCTTGGACACAGTGCATTCTACGGATGTACAGGTTTGACAGAGATTAGGATTCCAGAGGGGATCACAAATATCTATACCGATACATTCTGCGACTGCAGCAGCCTGCAGAAAGTCACGATCCCTGCTACAGTTACGAGGATTTACAATTCAGCCTTCTATCGCTGCAATTCCCTGGCGGATGTTTATTACATCGGCACACAGGAACAATGGAATGCCATTACGATTGATTACAATAATACATGGCTGACACGGGCAAGGCTTCATCTCTATCTGCTGATGGCAAGCTGCGGGGATGGCGTGACATACGGACTGAGCGATGCCGGCGTTCTTGAGATCCACGGAACCGGAGCTATGTGGGATTTCGTTGAGGTACCGGAAGGAGAAGAACCTGCAGAAGGAGAGCATGAGATCCCGTGGGCTGCTTACGCAGATCAGATCACCTCTGTTGTGATCGAAGAGGGCGTGACAACGATCGGAGAGCGGGCATTTAAGAACTGCACGGCAATGACCGATGTGGAGATCCCGGCCTCCGTCACGGTGATCGGGGAAGATGCTTTTGCCGGTGATACGGCACTGACCGCCGTCAATTTCCGCGGTACCCAGGCTCGCTGGGACGCAATTGATATCAGGTCCGGCAATGACATCCTGACATCAGAAACGGTGACAATAACAGTGGATCCGCATGCGGACGGTCATGTGATCGTGATCGACCCGGCGGTGGAGCCGACCTGTACACAGGCCGGTCTTACCGAAGGCAGTCATTGTTCGCTCTGCCAGGAGATCCTGACGCCGCAGGAAGTGGTTCCGGCACTGGGCCATGTGATCGTGAGCGATCCGGCGGTTGCTCCGACCTGTGTGGCATCCGGCCTCACGGAAGGAAGCCACTGCTCCAGATGCAATGAGATCCTGACAGCTCAGGAAATCGTTCCAGCAACAGGCCATACCGTTGTGATCGATCCGGCGGTTGCTCCGACCTGTACGGAAAGCGGCCTGACAGCAGGAAGCCACTGCTTGGTCTGCGGGACTGTGCTGGTAGAGCAGACAACTGTTCCGGCAACGGGACACACTACGGTAGTGGATGCGGCTGCAGAGCCGACCTGTACCAAGCCCGGCCTGACGGAAGGCAGCCATTGCTCCTCCTGCGGTCTGGTATTTACAGCACAGGAAGAGATCCCGGCACTGGGACATGATTATATTGAAGAGATCACAACCGAACCGACCTGTATCACGGGAGGCGTAAAGACTTATACCTGCCAGAGGTGCGGCAACACTTACACAGAGGCGATTCCGCCTACGGGTCATACTGCCGTAACAGATGCAGCGAAAGCTCCGACCTGTACGGAACCCGGTCTGACCAGAGGAAGTCATTGCTCCGTCTGCGGCACGGTACTGATCCCGCAGGAAGAGGTTCCGGCACTGGGACATGACTATGTAGAAGAAGTGACGACCGTGCCGACCTGTACGGAGCCTGGCGTGAAGACATTTACCTGTTCGAGATGCAGCGATTCCTATACAGAAGAGATTCCGGCAGCGGGCCATACGGAAGTGGCGGATGAAGCGGTTGCTCCGACCTGTACAGAGCCCGGATACACGGCGGGAAGCCACTGCTCGGTCTGCGGCACTGTATTTACGGCGCAGGAAGAGATCCCGGCACTGGGACATGACTATACAGCCGTGGTGACGACGGAACCGACCTGTACGGAGGCAGGGCTTAAGACCTTTACCTGTTCAAGATGCAGCGATTCCTATACGGAAGAGATCCCTGCAGCGGGTCATACGGTTGTGACAGATGAAGCGCTTGAGCCGACCTGTACAGAAACCGGTCTTACCGCAGGCAGCCACTGTTCGGTCTGCCACGTCGTGCTGACCGCGCAGGAAGAGATCCCGGCATTGGGACATGATTATAAAGAAACCATTACGACCGCTCCGACCTGTACGGAGGCAGGGCTGAAGACCATCAGCTGCGAGAGGTGTGGAGATACATATGTGGAAGAGATTCCGGCGACAGGTCATACGGAAGTGGCAGACGAAGCACTTGCTCCGACCTGTACAGAGAGCGGCCTTACCGCTGGCAGCCACTGCTCGGTCTGCGGCGCGATCTTCCAGCCTCAGACGGTGATCCCGGCACTGGGACATGACTGGACAGACTGGGAGGTAGTGACTCCGGCCACCGAAGAGGCAGAAGGTCTGGAGAGCAGGACCTGCAGGAATGATCCTGAGCATGTGGAAACTCGTGTGATCCCGAAACTGGAGCATATCCATCAGCTGGAGAAAGTGGAAAGAACAGAGCCGACCTATGAGGCGGAAGGCCGGATCGAATGTTGGTACTGCAGCCTTTGCGGCAGATATTACTCTGACGAGGCGGGAGAAAATGAGATTGCAGAAGCCGATACCGTGATCCCGAAGCTTGTAAGGAACGGATGGATCCAGGAGGGCGACGTCTGGAAATACTATCAGAATGATGTGGCATGTGTCGGCTGGCAGAAAGTCAGCAGCAAGTGGTACTATTTCGACGCAGAAGGCGTCATGCTGAAAGGCTGGCAGAAGATCAGCGGCAAATGGTATTACCTGGGCACAAACGGCGCAATGAGGACCGGTTGGCAGAAGGTCAGCGGCAAGTGGTACTACCTGAATTCTTCCGGCGTGATGCAGACGGGATGGCTCCAGTATGAAGACAACACCTATTACCTGAAGAGCAACGGCGTAAGAGCCACCGGCTGGCAGCAGGTCGGCGATGAGAAGTTCTATTTCGACGAAGACGGCATCATGCAGACCGGCTGGCTTGAGCTCGATGGCAAATGGTACTATCTGAGCAAGACCGGTGTGATGCAGACCGGCTGGCAGCAGATCAGCAGCAAATGGTACTACATGGATGAGACCGGCGTGATGCAGACCGGCTGGCTTGAGCTTGACGGCGAGAAGTATTATCTGAAGAGCAGCGGCGCGAGAGCTGTCGGCTGGCAGAAAGTCAGCGGCGAATGGTACTATTTCGACGAGGACGGTATCATGATGACCGGCTGGCAGCAGATCAATGATGAATGGTACTATATGAGCAAGACCGGCGTGATGCTCACCGGCTGGCAGAAGATCAGCAGCAAGTGGTATTACATGAATGCTTCCGGCGTGATGCAGACTGGCTGGCAGCTGATCGACGACAACTGGTATTACCTGGGCAAGAACGGCGCAAGGACCACGGGCTGGCAGAAGGTCAGCAACAAGTGGTACTACATGAATGCAGACGGCGTAATGCAGAAAGGCTGGCTGCAGCTCGGCACCAAGCGCTATTACCTGGGGACATCAGGCGTCATGGTGACCGGCACCCAGACCATTGGCGGCAAGACCTATACATTTGACGCCAACGGCGTGCTGATCGAGTAGCAGAGGTTTTGAATTTCACGTGCAGCCGGACCGGACTGTGGTCCGGCTGCAGCGAATCTGAGGCTATGCACGTATGATAGGCCTTCGGATTGAACCAAAAAAAGAACTTGACTTCATTCGAATAAAGAGCTAGCATATATGCGTATCATAATAAATAGAACGTGACTTGTAGTAAGGAGACACGACAATGAAAAAGTTTTTAGCAGTTATCATTTCAGTTGTAGTTGTATTATCAATGGCACTTCCGACATTTGCAGCATCAGGCATTAATTCCAATGAAGAAGCGCTGCTTGCTAAATTCTCTGCCCTGGTTATGTCCTGGGATTCCGTTCTCGGAACCAGCCATAAAGACGGTGGAAGGATCTCCGCAGAGTACATCTCCGAAGCAGAGAACGCTCTGACCCAGGTTGATCTGGATGCAGCAGCATGTGCAGACCTCAGTGCAGCGATCGATGCAGCAGAGAAGGTTGCAACGGATGCAGGCGCAAAGACCAGAGCAGATCTTGGTGCTATCCTTCCGGATGTTCTGAAAGTGGTTAATGCAACCTCTGAGAAGTACGGCATGACCGTTACCGTTGATTATGTAGCACACGGTGTTGGTTCTGACTATGCAACCGTTACGATCACTACCCCGAAGGGACAGACCAGCGGCGGTTCTACCAAACCGGCAGTCAACCAGACAGGCGCTATGGGCATGGGCGGCACCTATGCAGTACTCGGCGGACTGTTCGCTGCTTTCATCGTAGGTATCGTACTGATCAGCAGAAGAAGAGCAGCTGAAAGATAATCTTTTATATAATCATTCAGGACTTATAAAGTTATGAGAAGATCACGACTTTCAAGGTTACTGGCATATATCTATGTGCCAGTAATCTTTTGTATACTCGGTTATTTGATCCTGGGCGTTGCCCTGGAGCCCGTCTGGCAGACGGCAGCAAGCGCATTTTCCATGCTTTCTTCGGAAAATGCGCCGAATTTTGATTCCCGTCTGGCCAATATCTTTGATCCCGATGCGGTCACAGCCAATGCGGTGGAGATCCACACAGAGGTGATCGAAGAGCCCCAGGAGAGCATCAGTTCTTACAAGGCGGTTTATACAGAGAACGCAGACGCGGCGGAGCTGGAAGGCAGGGAAGACGTTACGGAGAAATATATCCGCTATGAGTATGCGGATGCGCCGGGCCTTGCTGAAAATGTGCAGGCTGCCTATGTCTATGCCAGAGATCAGAAGTCCCTGGAAGGCGCCGAAGAAGAGCGCATCGGATATATGTACATCATGGACAACCCTGCGGAAGGGGCACCGGCCGGGCAGAAGATTGCCTATTTGTATGCCGGGGATCTGGACATCGGTCAGGCGGATGAGGAAAACGAAGTACCGTATTCATTTATTTTAGACGCCCCGCTGTCTCAAGCAGGCGCACAGCCGGCAGCTTCCGTAGAGGCGAATGAGATCACCACAGTGCATATGGCAGCGCCGGGCGCCGGGGAAGAAGAACTTCAGGAGATCCCGGTGGAAGAGGCTGACGACGCCGCTGACACGGCAGATGCTGCTTCTTCGAATGGCGGCGATATTGCCTACATTTTCAGCAACGAAGACGACGGCAGCATCACGATCTATCATTTTGACAGTGAGGGATCCGGTGCGGACGGCGTACAGGAAGCAGCTCCGGAGGCTGATGCGCAGACGGAGGGCATGCCGGAAGAGGGGCAGGACAGCTCCATTGTTTATAAGAAACTGTACAGCGTATTCACGGAAGAGGAAGACAACCGAGTCTACCAGTATATTCATATTGAAGATGTGGATTATCCCCTGTCCGGCGAGCAGTATGCACAGATCACCTGCGACCGGGTGGGTCTTGACTGTCCGGTATTCTGGGATGATACCAATGAGATCCTGCGTTACGGCGCAGGCCAGTTCCTGGGCAGCAAGCTGCCGGGATTCGGCCGCATGATCGTTCTGTCAGGCCACAACAACACCTTCTTCACTCCGCTGAAGGATATGGAGAAGGATGATGTGATCGTCTACCATACCAACTACTGTACGTACGAGTACACGGTGACAGACGTGGTGGTGATGAATGAAAATGAGCTGCAGGACTACATTCTGAAGCATCTGCTGGAGGAGCATGAGCTCCTGGTGATGTACACCTGCTACCCGTTCGAGGTAACGATGGGCAGAAAGACGGACCGCCAGGTGATCATTGCGGAGCGGACTGCCGGCTACGACGTGAAATGGAGGGGATTTGATGAGCAGTAAGAAAAACAGCAGAAAACAAACCTCTTCCGCCGGAAGAAATATTGCCAGCATCATTTTCTCTTTCCTCCTGGCAGTAGTGTTCACTCTGATCGGTCTTTTGATGCTGATCTGGGTGGTCAGATCGCCGGAGTACGTTACCAAAGCAACGGATGATGAATATATCGCTTATCTGCAGGCTTACATCGAGGAGTCCGCAGCGGACTACACCCTGCCGACATCTATCGATGTGAAGGTGCTGGAGGGCATATTTGACGCCAAGAAGATCAAGGATGACACGATCCTGGAGGTCCAGGCACTTCACAGCGGAATCGAATTTACCCCGGACACTTCCTCCATGGAGGATCAGCTGACTGCCAATGTACAGGCTTTCTTTGAGGAAAACGGCCTGGCTGTGGACGAAGAGGGGCAGGAGATCATAGATGTCTATGTATCGGAGATCATGGATATCTATGCTTCCTCCATTCAGATCCCGGGACTGCCGGCCTTCTTCACCCTGAGCAGCCAGTACGGCAGATATCTGCTGTTCGGTCTGGGCGGTGCGGTGATCTTTGCCATCATCCTGATCATCCTGTGCATCATTTCCCAGAAATGGGCGCACAAGGGACTCCGCTACGTGGCTTACGCCTCCGGCGGCGCCTTCCTCATGTCGCTGGCAGCACCGCTGGTATTATATATTACAGGCATTTATAAGAATCTGCAGCTCAATCCCCAGTTTTTGTATTACGGGGCGATGAACCTGATCCGCAATCTTCTGCAGAGCTTTTTCCTGGTTGCGGCGGTATGGCTGGTCATCACCATTATCCTGGCTATCATCGTTGCCGCTCTGCGAAAGAGAGCGATCCATAAAGGACATCACCACCATCACAGGTGAGAACTGCGGGTTTTGGATATTTCATAGATCAGAATTTATATAAGGAGGACTTACGTTATGTCAATCGTTACGATCACACAGAATAATTTCAACGAAGAAGTGCTTCAGTCCAATACAACTGTTCTGCTGGATTTCTGGGCTTCCTGGTGCGGCCCCTGCAAAATGCTGGCGCCGGTGCTGGAGGAGATCGCCGCAGAACGCGCTGATCTCAAGATCGGCAAGATCAATGTCGATGAGCAGCCGCAGCTGGCAAGCCAGTTCGGCATCATGAGCATCCCGACCCTGCTGGTCTTCAAGGACGGCAAACAGGTCAACCAGGGGATCGGCTATATGCCGAAGGAGAATGTCCTGAAGCTCCTGTAAGGAGAAACGCCTGGATTTTTGCGGGTATTGCCTGTACATTTCTGCGGGCAGAAACCCGGTTGGTGACAGCGCAGGTTAGACGGAGGAATACATGAGCAGAGTAGTAATACCGGAAGGCTATGCTTCCCCGCTGGACGAATACGACACACAGCGGGCGATCGTTTATATTAAAGATATCTTTCAGCAGGAACTGGCGGGAGCCCTCAATCTGAAGCGGGTTTCAGCGCCGCTGTTTGTTATGGAGGCGTCAGGCCTCAATGACAATCTGAACGGCGTGGAGCGGCCGGTGGCATTTGACATTCCTGCCCTGGGCGGGGAGGAAGCACAGGTGGTCCACTCGCTGGCCAAATGGAAACGCTTCGCCCTGAAGCGCTATGATTTCCGGGTCGGCAACGGCCTGTACACGGACATGAACGCAATCCGCAGGGATGAGGAGCTTGACAACTATCATTCCATCTATGTAGACCAGTGGGACTGGGAGAAAGTGATCACCAGGGAAAACCGGAACCTGGATTTTCTCAAGCTGATCGTAAATGCGATCGTCGGCGCGATTTGCAACACGGCAGACCGGGTGAAGGTGCATTACCCGCAGATCGACATTGATCTGTCCCGGGAGATCTCTTTCGTGACGACCCAGGAACTGGAAGATCTGTATCCGGACCTGGACAGCCACGGCAGGGAAAATGCCTATGTCAAAGACCATCACACCACCTGCATCATGCAGATCGGCGGTGCGCTGCGTTCCGGCAAACCCCATGACGGCCGGGCACCGGACTACGATGACTGGGCTCTGAACTGCGATATCCTGTTCTGGCACAAAACGCTGGGCCGCGCCATGGAGATTTCCTCCATGGGTATCCGCGTGGACAGCGAATCCCTGGATCGCCAGCTGACCATTGCCGGCTGCAATGACAGAAGATCCCTGCCGTTCCACAGGATGCTGCTGAATGATGAACTGCCGCTGACCATTGGCGGCGGTATCGGACAGTCAAGGCTCTGCCTGCTGCTGATGGGCTGCGCCCACATCGGCGAAGTGCAGTCCAGTGTCTGGGACGAGGAAACGGTGGCTGCCTGCGAGAAAGCGGGGGTAAGGCTGCTGTAGAGCGGCGGCGATTGATGCATTTCCGGGCAGCAGCTGGTGCTTTCCGAGACTGCATTAAAATCGAGGCTATGCACGATTTTTAGGAAAATTCTGCATCAAAATCAATGCTATGCATGATTTTGAAAAATGCCGTGTAACGAAATCGAGGCTATGCACGATTTTGACCCCTTTCTGGGGTATGAAATCATGCATAGCCTCTGTTTTTTTACAAAAAATCATGCATAGCGCCGCAAATGATGCAGCGGTGGCTCTGAAATCATGCATAGCACCGCAAATGATGCAGCTGCACGCTGCAGCAATCCATGGCAATAGCAACCCATGGAAGCAGCAATCCATGTAAGCGGCGGCAGATCAGGAGACCAGGAAATTCACGAACTGCTGTGCGCTCCGCCCGGACATTTCCCCGTGCCGGATTGCCCAGCGGTCGGCTTCCCGCAAGAGCTCTTCCTCGGACAGCTGGATCAGGGGATTTTTCGCGGCGAGAGTCTTTACGATATTGAAGAATTCCTCCCGCTTCGGAATGAAATACCCGATGTTGATACCGAAGCGCGCCGCCAGAGACAGTCGCTCCGCCATGGTGTCGTTGCGGTGGACGTCATCTTCGTTGATCTCGTTGCGGTCGCTGAAGGTTTCCCGGATCAGGTGACGGCGGTTGGAGGTGGCGTAGATCAGCACATTTTCAGGCCGTACTTCCAGGTCGCCTTCGATTACGGCTTTTAGGTATTTGTACTCCGTCTCCGCGCTCTCGAAGGAGAGGTCATCCATATAAATGATGAAGCGGTAGTTGCGGCTTTTGATGATGCTGATGATCTCCGGCAGGTACTTGAATTCGTGCTTGTAAACTTCGATGATCCGCAGGCCTTTTTCGTAATACAGATTGAGGAGCGCCTTGATGCTGGTGGATTTGCCGGTGCCGGCGTCGCCGTAGAGCAGAACATTGTTGGCGGGCTTGCCGGCCAGGAATGCTTCTGTATTTCTGATGAGCTGCTGTTTCTGGGTTTCATAGCCTACCAGGTCGTCCAGGACTACATTGCTGGTGGCAATGATCGGTACAATGGACATTTCCCCGGAGGACGCTCCTTTGGCCGAGATACGGAAGGCCTTGTTCATGCCGAAGGGCCCCACGCCGTACTGCTTGTAAAAGGACATGATCACATCGAACATTTCCTCAGGCTTTTCGACCGCTTCAATAGAGCTGCTGAGCTCGCGGACCCGGGCGCTGACATTTTTATTGTAGAACTGTTCCTTCTTCTCGACGGACACGTAGTTCTGGATCAGGGAGAAACAGTTCAGATGAAGCATCTCCTCCATCGTCGAAAAATCATAATGAAACAGCTTGTAGAAGATCTCAAAATCGTTCTGTGCAAAGCTGTTGACGGAGCCTTCGACCCGGCCGTTTTTCTCGCAGACCAGAGTAAAGGGGTTTTCCGTCATGGCCAGCAGATACGCCAGGTAGTTGTGCCACAGGTTGCGGTCGAAGCCGTAGGCCGTGGCCAGGTCGAGCAGGCGGTGGATTTCGTCCAGGATCCTGCCGGTCAGGACCTCCCGGCTTTCCTCGCCGGCTTCAAAGTCCCGGCAGATGTCTGCCAGCTTGAACAGAATGCTGTCTTTGTCGATGTTTCGGTAGATCACCAGTTTGGAAGTCAGTTTATACATTGTTTTCTCCGTGAGTAGTTTGAGTGCGTTTAAGGTGTGCGGCCGACGCTGCGCGGTTTGTTGGCTTTGGTTCGGAAACCACATGATATTATAATGATTTCCCACCATATTTTCCATACTTCCACCGCAGATCGAGGCAGAAAATCCGGTCCGCAAGGACCGGGTTTATTTCGGGCGGGAGCTTTGTTATAATACATAACTACAATGTTGCGCAAGGAGGAAAAGAACATGAAGATTTCAGTTAACCCCAACAAGGAAATCGCGGACACTGTTAAGGAAGGTCTGAAGAGGACCGGCGGATACTGCCCCTGCCGCAGGGAGCAGACAGAAGACACCAAATGTATGTGCAAGGAGTTCCGGGATCAGATCAATGATCCGGAGTTCGAGGGATTCTGCCACTGCATGCTGTATTATAAGGAAAAATAAGAATGTCCGGACAGGAGCGGTCAAAGGGACCTGCGCAAAGTGAAGCGCGCAGGTTTCTGCCGATGACAATGGAAGAGATGCATGAACGGGGCTGGGAGCGCCCGGACTTCGTTTATGTGATTGGTGATGCCTATGTGGATCACTCTTCTTTTGGTCCGGCGATCATCAGCCGGGTGCTGGAGAGCCGGGGTTATAAGGTGGGGATCATTGCCCAGCCGGACTGGCGGGACGAAAACAGCATTGCGGCGCTTGGCGAGCCGAGGCTGGGATTTCTGGTGAGTGCCGGAAATATGGACTCCATGGTCAATCATTATACGGTGAATAAAAAGCCCCGCTCCGAAGACGCTTATTCTCCGGGAGGAAAAGCAGGGAAGCGGCCGGATTACGCGACGATCGTTTACTGCAACCTGATCAACCGGCGTTTTCGAAATTGCCCGGTGATCATCGGAGGGATCGAGGCGAGCCTTAGGCGGCTGGCTCATTATGATTACTGGTCCGATAAACTGAAGCGGTCGATCCTTTTAGATTCCGGTGCGGATCTGCTGCTTTACGGCATGGGAGAGCTGTCGATCATCGAGCTGGCGGAGGCTTTGGACAGCGGCATGGATATCCGCGACATTACCTATATTCCGGGAACCGTCTGGAAAGCGAGGGATGTGTCGCAGGTGGCGGAGGGCATCCGGCTGCCGGATTATGAAACGATGCAGAAAGACCGGCTGAAATACGCGGAAAGCTTCTATATCCAGTACCGGAATGCAGACTTCAGCATCGGAAGGCCCCTGATCGAGTCCTACGGTCCCAGCCGGTATGTGGTCGCTAATCCGCCCCAGAGGCCGCTCACTATGCAGGAAATGGATGACATTTACGAGCTTCCGTACATGAACAGTTACCATCCGTCCTATGAACCGGAGGGCGGCGTGCCGGCCCTTCAGGAGATCCGCTTCTCCCTGACCAGCAACAGGGGATGCTTCGGCGGATGCAGTTTCTGCGCGCTGACCTTTCACCAGGGCCGGATCATCCAGGCAAGGAGCCATGAATCTCTGATCCGGGAAGCCGGGGAAATGACGCAGGATCCGGAATTCAAAGGATACATCCACGATGTGGGAGGGCCGACGGCCAATTTCCGGGCACCGGCTTGTAAAAAACAGATGACGCGCGGGGCGTGCCCGGACAGGCAGTGCCTGTTCCCGAAACCCTGCCCGAACCTGCAGGTTTCCCACAGGGATTATGTGGATCTGCTGCGAAAGCTCCGTTCCATAGACGGCGTGAAGAAAGTATTTGTCCGCTCCGGGATCCGATACGATTATGTGATGGCGGATCCGGATGACGAATTCCTGCGGGAACTTTGCCGGCATCATATCAGCGGGCAGCTGAGGGTGGCGCCGGAGCACGTGAGCGACCGGGTGCTTTCCTTGATGGGAAAGCCCTCGGCAGATGTTTACCGGGATTTTTGCAGGCGGTTTGAGCGGATCAATCAGAAGGCAGGCCGGGACCAGTATGTGGTGCCGTACCTGATCTCGTCGCATCCGGGCTCTACGCTGGAGGATGCGATCTCGCTGGCGGAAGCGGTGCGGGACATGGGATACATGCCTGAACAGGTGCAGGATTTTTATCCGACGCCCTCCACGATCTCCACGGTCATGTATTATACGGGCGTGGACCCGAGGACGATGCAGAAGGTGTACATCCCTTCGGACCCATCGGAAAAAGCCATGCAGCGGGCGCTGATCCAGTACCGCAATCCCGAACATTATGATCTGGTGAAAAAAGCCCTGCTGAAGGCGGGGCGGAGTGATCTGATCGGATTTGACCGGAAGAAATGCCTGATCCCGCCGCGAAAGATCGCCGGCAAGCCGGCGGGCAGTGGCAAGCAGTCAGGCGGCGGCAAGCAGGCAGCCGGCGGCAAGCAGTCAGGTCCCGGCAAGCCGGCGAGCAGGAAGCCTGCGAACGGCAAATCATCCAGGCCGTCCCAAGGCAAAGGCGCAGCCCGTCAGCGAGGGCTCAATTCCAAAGTGTCAAAGATCTGATCCATGAGATAACGGTACTCGGAAGGAGACTGGCTCTTCATCAGCTTCTTGACCAGCCGGTCGCTGTCTTCAAAGCTTTTTCCCAGATTGGCCCAGATCTCTTTCATATGCATGAAGACATCTTTTTCTCCGGAAAAGATCGACAGGTAGCCGTCGTAAATCTCATCACAGAACGCACGGATCTTCTCCCGGGTGTCCGGAACGGGCACGCCTTTGATGCAGCAGGCCAGGTCCGGCCTTGCCAGAAGCCCGCGGCCGATCATGATGGTGTCCAGCTTCGGAAAATGCTTCATGACATTGGCGTAGCAGGCCGTATCCCAGATGTCGCCGTTGTAGCAGAGGGTGACCGGATCCGCTGCGGCGTCCACCGATGCGGCAGAAGCGTCATCGCCCGATGCAGCAGCGCCATCCTCCGCAAACACTTCATAGGCAGCCTGAAATGCCTCCAGATGCGGAAAGCCCGTATACATTTCCGCCCGGACCCGGGGGTGGATGATAAATTCGCTCATGGGGTAACGCCGGTAGATCGCAAGGAGGGTTGGCCATTCATTTACCGCATAAAAACCGATCCGGGTCTTAACGGAAACGGGAACATCCGCGCCGTTGTAAATACCATCCAGGAACCGGTCCAGCTCTTCCGGGTACAGCAGCATGCCGCTGCCCCGTTTTTTGCTGACCACCGTGCCGGAAGGGCAGCCCAGGTTGATGTTGAATTCAGAGAATCCGCGGTCTTTCAACTGCCGGATCATGTCGAGAATCTCATCGGATTGGTTGGAGATTAGCTGGGGGACCAGGCGGATCCCTTCATTATTGGCAGGGTCGATGTCCCGCAGGATCTTGCGGCTCAGCCGCTTTGCCGCCGGGATAAAGGGGGTAAAATATTTATCGATCTGTCCGAAATGGTGCAGAAAAGCGTTGCGGACAATGTGTCCGGTGATGCCTTCCATCGGTGCAAGGTAAATGTTCATGGAATCCTCCGTTCGACGGAAATGGTACAGGATAACCGAAAAGAAAGCAAGGGTAACACAAAGAAGAGTTTTGTGATAGAATAGCTGGCAGGAACTATCCCTGAGAGGGGTTTCCTGAAAGTACCGGAACCTGCGCCGACGGCGCATTTGCAGGAAGCAGTGGAGAAATATGGAATACGATAAGATCTCAGTTCAGCTGGAACGATTAAGCAAAGAGAGCGGATACGGATTTGATACGGATTATGTGGGGTTTCAGAAAAATATCGAGCGGGCCCTGCTGTTTTTACTGGACGCCATGTTCCCGACCTACCGGAAATATCCGGAGCTGTTCTGCCGGGAATGTGAGGACCTGCGCGCGGACGCGCTGAAGAAAGCCGATGAGTACCTTCAGCAGGCGCTGGTCAAGAAAATGGGACCGGAACAGGCAGCCGTAGTTTCCGAGAAAGTGATTGAAAAGATCCCTGCCATCTATGAGATCCTGCAGTCGGATGTGGCAGCAGGGTATGAAGGCGACCCGGCGGCATCCAGCGTGGACGAGATCATTTTAGCGTACCCGGCTTTTATCGCCATCGGCACCCACCGGATCGCCCATGAGCTGTATCTGATGGGCCAGAATCTGGTGGCCAGACTCATGTCGGAATACGCCCACCGGAAAACCGGAATCGACATCCATCCGGGAGCTTCCATCGGCCGGCATTTTTTCATTGACCACGGCACAGGTGTGGTTATCGGCGAGACCTGCGTGATCGGGGAAAATGTCAAGCTGTACCAGCATGTGACCCTCGGCGCCAAGAGCTTCCCGGTGGCGGAAGACGGCACCTTGGTCAAGGGCATCAAACGTCACCCCAATATCGGCAACAACGTGGTCATCTACGCCGGCGCCACGATCTTGGGCGGAGATGTCTATATCGGAGACAACTGCGTGATCGGCGGCAACGTGTGGCTGACCCATTCGGTGGAACCCGGCAAGACCGTGGTGCAGTAGACCCGGGCCGTGGGGAGGTAAGGTCGGCTGTGGTGCAGCAGGTCTGGCTTGCGGTACGGCAGGTTCGGCCTGCGGTACGGCAGCGCAGGAAGGCAGCTTGGCAAGGCAGCAGTGTGTCAAAAACTTCGATTGTGTACGCCAGATGCACAAAATCTCCAGTTGTGTACCCTAATTGCACAAAATCTCCAGTTGTGTACCGCAACGATTATAAAATATTCCGGCTCCATTGGCAAAAGTGTCTGATGAAATGGCTCCAGACTTGTACAAGATGACCATTTATTATAGCGGAGCCGGGCTTTTTTATGCCTTTTTGGAGAAACAAAAGGTACACAACTGCAAATTTTGTACAGTTCCCGTACACAAACGCGAAAAACGTGCAGTTCCCGTACACAAACGCGAAAATCCTGCATCCCCCGCGCTATCCGGGGACGTGTCCCCGGAACTTGTCCCCGTAACTTGTATCCGATACTTGTATCAAGCCCGTTTCACAGGGCAGTCTTGCGCAGCGGCGCAGTTTATGGGATAATAAATCCGGTTTTTTTACACGGAGGGATATCTATGCCTGCAAATAAATACAGCAGTGCTGAACTGGAACAGATGCGTGCTCAAAAAGCTTCCGTCAGGGCGGTGGCTTCTTTTGTATTGGGGATCTGTTCTATTGTTTTATGCGCTGTGCCGATTATGCTGATCGCGGCAGTGGTGGGACTGATGCTGGAGAAAGAATCCGAGCGGTGGGGGTATCACAGGTACCAGGCACCGGCGAAAGTTCTGTGCATCATCGGGATCGTTCTATGCAGCCTGGCGATCGCAGCTATCCTGGCTTTTCTGTTTGTGGCAGGTATCTTAGCCGGATAACAGGAAGGGAGAACTGGATGATGAAAAAGTACTACAAAGTAAACAATGTTCTGGAGTATCTGGAAAATTCAGCGGAAAAATTTCCGGACAAGAATGCATTTGTGGATGAAAAGGAAGCCCTGACCTTCACCCAGATGAGAGACGCCTCTATGCGGGTAGGCTGTGCGCTGAAGCAGTTTGACCTGCACAAGGATCCGGTCGTGATCCTGATGGACGCCCGCCATGTGCCGAACCTGATCGCCACCATGGGCATTTTATATGCAGGATGCTTTTATATCCCGCTGGATCCGACGTCTCCGGTCGAACGGCTGCAGATCATCTTTGAGAAACTGGAGCCGAAGCTGGTGATCTACGATGAGAAGGCGGAGGCCACGAAGGAAGCGCTAAAGGAGCAGTACCGGTTTGTACCGTACAGCAGCCTGACAGACGCGCCGATCGACATGGAATACCTGGAGGCGATCCGGGAACAGAGCAATTTCTTTGACCCGCTGTTTATCATGTATACCAGCGGATCCACCGGCGTTCCCAAGGGCGTTGTCCATACCCACGGGGATCTGATCGACTATTCGGAGTTTACGTACAGACGATATCCATTTGATGAGAATACCGTATTCGGCAACCAGTCACCGTTCTTCTACGCGAACTGCCTGCTGGATATTTATCCGCCGCTGGCGGTGGGCGCGACGGTTCATGTCTTGTCCGCCTCTTTGCTGTCATTCCCGAAGAAAATGGTGGAGCAGCTGCAGGAAAATCATATCACAGAGCTGTGCATGACGCCCTCCAGCTTCAACGCTGTGGCGGAAGCAGGCGTGTTAGAGCCTGGATGCCTTCCGGATCTGGAATTCATCCTTCCGTCGGGCGAGACCATCAACGGCAAGGTCATGAAGCAGTGGGAGAGCGCTGCGCCGAAGGCTGGCAAGTTCTGGAATTTCTACGGCAGCACGGAGCTGTTGTCTGCTTCCTTGTTCAAGGTCAACAGAGAGTACGGGGATGATGAAAATGTTCCCTCCGGGATTCCCTATCACTGCACCCACATCCTTATTGTGGATGAAGAGGGCAATGAACTGCCGAGAGGTGAGAAGGGCGAAATGCTGATCCACAACCCGTGGATGTTCTCCGGCTACTATAAAGATGACGCCCGCAACCAGGCGGTCTTTGTCAACGATCCGATGAAGAAGGGCTACAACGAACTGTTCTTCCGCACCGGCGACATGGGCTATTTGAATGAAAAAGGAGAGCTGGTAGTAGTTGGCCGCAAGGACAACATGATCAAGCACAACGGCTACCGTATGGAGCTGGGCGAAGTGGAATTTGCCACCAAAGGCATCGAAGGAACCCAGGACTGCTGCTGCGTGCATGACAAGGAGTCCGGCTGGATCTTCCTGTTCTACACGGGAAGCATTTCCGAGAAGGATCTGAAATCCTCCCTGAAAGTGAAGCTCCCGAAATACGCGATGCCGGAAAAGATCGTGCATCTGGACAGCATTCCGTATAATGCGAATGTGAAAGCGGACAGGATTGCCCTGGCGAAGATGATCCCGGATCTGAAATAAGATCCCGGCGCGGGTTCAGGCGCAGGCTCAGGAACGGGTTCAGGCACGTTTCTTCCGAAACAGCCCTTTCACCAACAGCCCTTTCACCAGCTGGATGATCCAGGCAAGGCCTAAAGAGAAGAACAGGCCGGCGAAGAAATACATAAGGATCATTCGAGGGTTTCCGACGCAGGCGTAGTAAAGGTAGGAGCGGAAGCGCTGCGGGCTGAAATCCTGCAGGAACGTCATGCCAATCTGCGCCTTGTAAAGCAGAGAAAAAATATAATTTAACACAAAAGCACCAAATACATGGAAAGACATGATGTATTTGGTGTTTTTTCCTATAAAGATCAGCAGCCGGCTTCTGGCCGGGATGAGCGAGATCAGCCGGGAAATGCGAAGCCACAGGAAGGTCCCGGTGAGGCCGGCCAGGAAAAAGTTGTGCCCGGTATAATTGAAGTCCAGCAGGGCGTAAAGTCCCGGGCTCAGCACATTGTTGCCGGACAGTAAAATGATCAGGAACTGAATGCCGAACAGGAGCAAGAAATAAGGCACATTTCCCAGGGTATCAACGGACTCCAGATGATGTCTGTAGAAATATCCCACCTGCAGGAAGAACAGCATGGCTGCGGAGCGCAGGTACACCACGGCCGCATCGGAAGGAGAGGCGGTCTTTTTGAGATAGGCGGCCAGAACGCCCAGGGCCAGGGTCAGCACCAGAAGGACGATCTCCCGGACCAGCTCCTTTTTCAGGAACAACCGGAAGAGACTTCGGAGCAGCACAAAATAGATCTCGGCGATAAACAGGGAAATCAGGTACCAGGTCGGAACGGAAAAGGTGATCAGATACGGCTTGATCCAGGGATCCACGAGCCAGCGATGCCAGGTAAAGGTCTGCAGGAAGGTAATGCCCTGTCCGGATAAAACATTTCCCAGCAGCAGAAAAATGCCGTTGATCACAAAATAAGGCACCAGCAGATTTTTCACTTTCTTCAGGAAAAAACGCCCCAATTCCGGGAAATAGCGGCTTTGCGAAGGATCTTTCCAGAAATACCCGGAAATGAACAGGAAAATGGGCAGATGAAAGGAATAATACGGAAACCATCCGTAAAACGTCCCGATCTCCGTCATGTCCACATAACCGAAACGGATGTGCCCAAGGATCACAAAAAAGATGGCAAAGGCGGAGAGAATATACAGTTGGTAGCTGGTATCATGGGAATGGTCTTTCATTGATATTTTTCCTGTTTTGGTAGAAATTATGCCGGGAGAATTGTATCATATCATACAGTTTATGGTAAAGGACTGGATCACATGACGGCAAATAAAATCGACTACAGAAAAATATCCGACCTGAAAGCATTTTTCATCCACTACAAGAACCACATGGGGCTCTTCCTGCTGGATATGGTCTGTGCCTTGTCCGTGGCGGGCATTGACCTGATGTTTCCGTATGTTTCCAAAAGATGTATGGAAAGGTATCTGCCCGAGAGCATGTACAAGACTTTCTTTACGGTCATGGCGGTAATTGTGGCAGCCTATGTTGCCAGGTCCTTCCTGTATTTTATCATCACCTACTGGGGCCACCGGATGGGCGTTTACATGGAAGCGGATATGAGAGGAGAGATCTTCGATCACATCGAGACACTGAGCTTTCATTTCTTTGACCGGAACCGGACGGGACAGCTGATGAGCCGGGTGACCACGGATTTGTTCGAGATCACGGAACTGGCCCACCACGGGCCGGAGGACCTGTTGATCTCTTCCATCACCATCATCGGCGCGTTTATCATCCTGTGCGGGATCGAGTGGCGGCTGGCGGTGATCGTATTTGCCGCTGTGCCTGTGTTTGTGATCTTCACCGTGATCCTGCGCCGGAAAATGGCGGCGGCCAGCGTCAAGGTCAAGGCCAAGATGGCGGAGATCAATACCTCCATCGAATCCGGATTTTCCGGGATCCGCACTGCCAAGGCATTTGCCATGGAGGAAGAGGAGATCCGCAAATTCCGTGAAACCAACGCCCAGTACATCGAATCCAAGCGGGGATACTACAAGGCGATGGCGATCTTCCACGGCGGCATGGAGTTTGTGCTCAGCATCATGTCCGTGCTGGTGATTACGGCCGGCGGGTATTTTATCATGCGCGGTTCCATGGATTTCATCGGGCTGGTGACGTTCAGCCTGTATATTTCCACGTTCCTGACGCCGATCCGCAAGCTGGTGGCGTTTGTAGAGCAGTATATCGCCGGCATGGCCGGATTCAAGCGGTTCCTGGAGATCATGCGGACAGAGCCGGAGATCAAAGATGCGGAAGATGCCGTGGTGCTCCAGAATGTCAGCGGGCACATCAGCATCGAACATGTGAGCTTTTCCTATGAACGGCGGGAGAAGGATCCGCGGGAAGGCATGGTGGAGGTGCTGAAGGATATCTCCCTGGATATTCCGGCGGGCAGCTGCTTTGCAGTGGTAGGACCTTCCGGCGGCGGAAAGACCACCCTGTGCCATCTGATCCCCCGGTTTTATGACGTGGAGGAGGGCTCCATCAAGGTCGACGGCATGGATATCCGTCAGGTGACCCAGCATTCCCTTCGGAAAAATATCGGGATCGTCCAGCAGGATGTATTTATGTTTGCGGGGACGATCTATGACAATATCGCCTACGGAGACCCGAACGCTTCCTATGAGGATGTGGTCCGGGCGGCAAAAAAAGCGGAGATCCACGATGAGATCATGCAGATGCCGGACGGCTATCAGTCCTACATCGGAGAGCGGGGCGTCATGCTCTCGGGCGGGCAGAAGCAGCGGATCGGGATCGCCAGGGTATTTCTGAAAAATCCGCCCATTATCATTCTGGACGAGGCCACCAGCGCCCTGGACAGCGTGACAGAGATCCGGATCCAGCACGCCTTCAATGAGCTGGCGAAGGGCAGGACCTCCGTGATCATTGCCCACCGGCTCAGCACCATCCGGGATGCGGACCGGATCGCAGTGATCGATGACAACAAGATCCTGGAAATGGGAAGCCATGAAGAGCTCATGGCATTGGACGGAGAATACGCCCATATGGTACGGGCGCAGCAGATTGGAATGACAGAGCAGCAGATCGAAGAACAGTAACAGATCGCAGAACGGAAAGGTACGATAGTATGAAAAAGAAACACATTTCCTTAAGGATCCTGGCAGCAGTCCTGATGATGCTGCTGGCGTTGACTGCGTTCAGCGGATGTGCCGGCGCGGGAGGAAGATCCGGAAAGAACCAGCCGCAGACCACAGAAACAGCGTCTGCGCAGGAGCAGACCACGTCCGCGGCCTCGCAGGAGCAAACCACGGCCCCGCAGAAAGAGACCATCCGGGAGGACGGGGAGTACTATACCAAGGATGATGTGGCGGAATACCTGCATCTGTATGAGCATCTGCCCGATAATTACATTACCAAAAGCGAAGCGAAGAAGCTGGGTTGGGTCAGCAATAAGGGGAATCTCTGGGACGTGGCTCCCGGCAAATGCATCGGCGGAGACAACTTCGGTAACCGGGAAGGTCATTTGCCGGAGAAAAAGAGCCGGAAATACTATGAGTGCGACGTCAACTACGAAGGCGGGTACCGGCAGGATGACCGGATCATTTATTCCAATGACGGGCTGATCTATTTTACGGAGGACCATTATAACACCTTCGAGCTTCTGTACGGGGAGGAAGACTGATATGTACGTGATTCTGGATGCCAGGAAACTGGGAGAAAAAGAGACAGCGCATCAATACCTGAAGACGATGTTTTCATTTCCGGATTATTACGGAGCCAATCTGGACGCTCTGTATGACTGTCTGACGGAGCAGCCGTATCTGTGTGTGCGCCTGATCCATACAGAGGATGCGGGCGCCTATTTTGAAAAAGTTCTTTCTGTCTTTGAGGATGCGGAAAACCTGCGGATTTGTCAATAATTCTGCCTGAAGCTTGTAGAATTAATAGAATTTAGGCATTAATGTTAACAATTAGTAACATTTCTTGATATAGTTCCCGGTATCTGATAGTATGAAAAAAAATACAATCTGAGCATGCGGCAGGGTATCCTGCGGCGTGAGTTTTGTGTATGGAAGAAGTTTTTCGAAAAGCATACGGAAAAGTCAATCTGGGGCTCGATGTAGTCGGCAGGCGGCCGGATGGATATCATCTGGTCCGTATGGTGATGCAGACAGTGGATGTCAGTGATGATATCGTTGTCCGGAGAGGCAGCGCAGGAAGCGGTCTTACCCTGTCCTGCGACAATCCGGAAGTCCCGGCGGATGAACGAAACCTTGCCTGGAAAGCAGCGGTGCTGGTCTGCCGGAAATACGGCATCGAACCTTCTTTTTCCATCAGCATTACCAAGAGGATTCCTGCAGCGGCAGGCATGGCCGGCGGATCCACAGACGGAGCAGCTGTGATCCTGGCCTTGAATGAGCTGCTGGAGCTGAACATGACGGAACAGGAAATGGATGAGATCGCCCTTTCTCTGGGAGCGGATGTTCCTTTCTGCCTGCGGCAGGGGACCTATCTGGCAGAGGGGATCGGGGAAAAGCTTACAAAGCTTCCGGATCTTGCTCCCTGCAGTATGGTCATCGTAAAACCGCCGTTCGGCGTTTCTACGCCCTGGGCGTATAAAGCACTGGATGAGTACCTGGAAGCGGTCCCGGAGAATGGGACGGTTCACCCGGATATTGACCTGCTTAGGAAAGCTCTGGACAGGAAGGATGTCAGCGACATTGCGGCCCATATGGGGAACATCCTGGAAGCGGTGGTGACCCGGGAATATCCGGAGATCCTGGACATAAAAAAACGGCTGATCGACAAAGGCGCTGTCAAAGCGCTGATGAGCGGTTCCGGTCCTACGGTGTTTGGCATATTTACGGACGACAAAGCAGCGCAGGAGGCATTTCTCTGTTTCGAGGGAGGAAGATATGGCAAATTTAAAGTTGAGTTTTGATGAATATATTCCTTTACGTGACATCGTTTTCAAAACTCTGAGAGAAGCAATCGTTACCGGGGAATTAAAACCGGGAGAGCGGCTGATGGAGATCAAGCTGGCCAATGAGATGGGAGTGTCGAGGACTCCCGTCAGAGAAGCGATCCGGAAACTGGAACAGGAAGGCCTGGTTCGCCTCACCGCACGCAAAGGCGCGGAAGTGGCGCCGATCAACGCAAAGGACCTGAAGGAAGTACTGGAGATCCGGAAAGCCCTGGAAGGACTGGCCTGTCAGCTCGCGTGTCAGAACGCATCGGAGGAAGATATTCAGAAACTGGAGGAGATCAACGCCGAGATCGGCGAAGCGATCAAAGAAAATGATATCGAGCGGATCGCCAAGCTGGATGTCAGGTTCCATGATCAGATCTGCATCTATTCTTCCAACAGTCAGTTGATCATGATCTTAAGCAGGCTGAAAGAGCACATTTACCGGTACCGTTTGGAGTACATTGCGGATATCAAGAACAAAAACAACATTCTGGAAGAACATGGCAAGATCATCCAGGACATGTATAAAAAGAACGAGAAGGCTGTAAAAAAGGACATCGAGCACCATATCGAGCTCCAGGAAAAATACATCCTTAACTCCTTGAGAGCGGGGAACTGATTCTGCCCTTGCACGAGTATTCGTTTGATGATAAAATACCCGGGTAATTTTCGGAAAGGAAGTATTTGAAATGCCCATTTGGACTATCATTTTATTAATCGTACTTGTGCTGGTGATCGCTGCGTTCATTGTCCTGATGATCGTAGGCAAGAAGAGGCAGAAAAAGCAGGACGAGCAGCTGGAAGAGATGGCCAAAACGGCGCAGACCCTTTCGCTGTATATTATCGATATGAAAAAGCTGCGGATGAAGGATTCCGGACTTCCCAAAGTCGTTGCCGAGTCCACGGGAAGACTGGCCAAGCTGACCAAGATGCCTGTACTGAAGGTCAAGGCCGGCAACCGCGTCATGAGCCTGATCTGTGATCCGGAAGTTTACAAGACCCTTCTGCCGAAGCAGGAAGTCAAGGCCAAAGTTTCCGGCGTGTACGTACTCTCCGCCAAATACGTGAGAGGCCCGAAGCTCGAGGGCGGCGTGGAAGCCAAGAAACAGAGGAAAGTGGACAAGTTCCTGGACAAGCTGCGCTAGGCGTTGGCGAAGTTTTGGGATTTGCGGCGTAGCCTGCATCATTTGCGGGGCTATGCATGATTTTAGAGATCGGCCTGCAGCGTTTGCGAGGCTATGCATGATTTTTTGTAAAAAATAAGAGGGTATGCATGATTTCAGCCTGTAATCAGGGGCAAAAATCGTGCATACCCTCTGCTTTGATGCAGAGCATTTTCAAAAATCATGCATAGCCTCGTTTTTGTTGCACATTTTCAGAAAAAATCATGCATAGCTTCGGGTTTGATGCAGACAGGAACTGCCGCGCGGCGCGGCAGCCGGTAGACAACAAACAGTTCACAGATAATCGTCAATAGCTTTTCGGCCAGCCGCAGATTCCCGGGCGGTCCGGGTATTTCGCGGCGATCTCAAGTACGGAGGGGGCATCCAGAGCGAGCATATGTCCCTTGTCATAGACTTTTACTCCGCCGACTTCCCAGGTAACATTCTGCAGATCTCCGGTGATGTGCATCCAGTACGGGTACGCCGGACTCGGGAAAGGAGCTCCGATGTGGAAATGGATGTTATTAACGCCGGAATGGTCCACGATCCGGGTGATGAGCGGATTGCTGCATTGCTGCGGAGCAACCATCGGGCAGGGATGGCAGCCGCCATGGATCTCCGGAAAACGATACATGACATCACCGATCTGTGACGCCATTTTCTCTACAAAGCTGCGGATCCTGTCCGCTTCTTCTCCACCCTCAAAACGGATGATGCGGCTGTCTTTCACCGTTATGGTGACAGGTGTCTTAAAGAACGGGGAAATACCGATATGCCGGCTCCACCAGCTGAGCATGCGGTCAAATACCACAATCCCGTTTACATTGTCGATGTTGATAGGCGGATAGACCCATTCGGGGAAAGGCCTGTAACTGGCGGTATTTTTACGAAATCCCGCATAAGAAGGGAAGATGCTGACATTCGGGGGAAGAGTATTTCCTTTCAGGTCAGATCCCAGAGGACAGGTCAGATGAAAGGCTTTCTTTTCCCCATCGAAGGGTTTGCCTGCTTCATAGCGGATCATGTTTACCAGTTCATAAGGGGTCTGGGCCCAGGGACTGTTCAGCAAACCGACAGTAGTGGCCATATTTCTGCAGAGGCGGACATGGTATTCCCGTGCCACTTCATGGATCATGCGGAGTTCTTCCGTGGTGATATCAAAGGAATTGAGGATGCAGATATCCGCTCCCCGGATGGCGTTGACCAGGATCGGGGAGACTCTCCATTTGTGGGTCTGGTACTGGTCATTCAGCCATAACACGGATGCATTGGCACCCCGGAAGGTGATCCCCTCCTGCAGCCAGTCTATCGTTTGCTGGTCTACCAGGTTGTCCCCGCCCTGCAGTCCGTCTGCATGGGCAACAAGCAGTACTTCATCTCCGGCTTTTATTTCACAGCAGTTATCCAGGAAATCATTGACAGCAGCTGCAGCACCTTTTGAGATCATCATTTTGTTGTCCTCCCTTCCAGAGGTTTCGGCAATGTCAGAAATGGTTCCAGACCCGCCCAGGTTTCTGTTTCGCGGCTGAATACAAGATAGATATAAGATTTGAACATCCTGTTGATGACAGTCTGCTCTTCCTCTTTACTGATTGCGATCGCTGCCCTGAACCGTTCAGCCAGGTGTTCATCAATTTCAAATTGCATGGGATCCTCCTTTCTTCTTATTGAAGTCCCAGCAGGGAAGCAGCGTTGCCGTATAAGATCATTTCCTTATACGGACGAAGATCCTCACGGTTGTCCATCATGTTGATAAATGCCTGAAGGCCTCTGTGAATAAAGGCTTTCGGCGGGAACGGCGCGTCTGTTCCGTACATGATATGGGAAGGGTCAGCAATTGTCAGGAGAAAATCCAGCAGATGAGGTACCGGATGACCGGCGATGTCAAAATACAGTCTGCGGATGTTTTCATCTACTTCAATGCCGCCGAATTTTTCTTTTTTGGGATCCAGCACCTCGAATATGGAAACAAAACGAGGATAAATATTCGGCAGGAATGATCCGCTGTGGGGAACGATCCATTTGATATTGGGATAGCGGATGATGACGCCATTCGCGATCATGTTGATGACCGCTCTGGTTGTATCTGCGATGAATTCAAACATCGGGACCGGACCGGCAGAAAATACCGATTCATTCAGCGGCGTCGGTTTCTGGGGATGAATGGGGCATACGGCTCCGCGTTTGTCCAGTTCCTGAAGGAGCGGATCCATAGCGGGATCTCCCAGGTAAAGTCCTCTCGAATTACTGCCGAATTTGATGCCTCTTGCACCCAGTTCATCCATGCATCGTATCGCTTCCCGGATCGCGGCATCGATATCCGGCAAAGGCAGTGTGGCGGCAAATCCGATCCGGTCAGGACATTTCTGTAGAGCATCCGCAGCCGTATCATTCAGATCCCGGCAGGCATCGATGCTTTCTTTTTCATAACCTTTGAAATATGGCTGAGGAGAAGATTCGGAAAGAAATGCAAATGAGATCTCCAGCTCATCCATATTTCGGATACAATCTTCCAGGTTCCACTTGGGAAGTGGAAAACCGTCTTCCCAAAGGGCTCCCCGGTCTTCCAGAAAACGGAGAAATCCCGGTGTTGTAATGTGGGTGTGAACATCGATCAGTCGATTGGTACTCATAGTTGTTCCTCCTTCTGATTAAGTAAGTTTCGGCATAAAGTAACGGGAGACAGACTCTTCCGCGATCCAACGGAAGTTCTTCAGGGAATAATCAATAAAACTGCGTACATGCGGGAGCGTATCACATTTACGCTGCAGAAAATAAAGAGAATTGACCAGGGAGAGATCTTCAACGGTTATGGTTTTCAGAAAAGACTGACGAACATAAAAATTGTTTTTATGTGTGATCCCGATCCCGAAATCCTGCAGTACATACTGGATCAGGGCTGTCAGATCCAGCAGCCTGCCGGCAATATTCAATGGAAGATTTCTGCTGTCAAAGGCGGTATGAAGGCCATTTATGATCTCATCTGTCATCGTGTTGATAAACAACGGAAACTGGGATAGTTCCTCTAAAGTCAACCTGGGAGAGTTATCCTCAAGAAGCGGAGAGAGTTTTGTATCCTTGGCACAGATAAAGCAAAAAGGGATCTCTGCCAGAAATTCTGACACAAATTCGGTATCAGTAACCGCAGATGGTTTTGCTGTAATGGCAAAATCGATCTGGCTGGTATTGACCAGTGCCATGAGTTCATCATCCGGAGCATGGATAACGGAGAAGGAAAATTCCGGATGCTCCTTCTTGTAGTTGCACGCCAGATCCAATACGATCATGGCATTGTTGGTGCCGATACGAAGCACCTGGCTGCCCCTTCCTGCCAGCATATCCCGCTCGATCGACTGGTTATACAGCATCATGTGAAGTGCATGACGGTATAAGGTCTTTCCGGCTTCTGTTAACACAAGCTTATGGGAGACCCGGTAAAACAAACGAGTATTGTAATGGCTTTCAAGATCCTTGATCAGCTGGCTGACCGCTGACTGACTGATATAAAGAGTTTCAGCGGCTTTGGACATGGACCCTTCTGAACAGACTGCTACAAATGCCTGATAATGTCGTAAAGTCATAGAATAGTCCTTTATGAATATTAGTTCTGCTTATTGAACAAAACAGTATAAGTACAGCTAATGTTAACATAAGTACAGAATATTTTTCTTCTTGCTAGATAAATTATACAATAATAAAGAAAAAAAGGAACATTTTTGGTGTAAATTGTAAGTATTACATGATAATCAAACATTTTTGCTGTGAAATGTTTATAAGAAATAGTTATTGTATTAGTGGCATATGAACAGAGAGAAAACAACAAGAGTCCGGCTTGTAGACCGAAAACATACCAATAGTATCAAATGGGATCTGATGCCCATGATCGGCGGCACCCCGGAAGACCTTCCTTTATGGATCGCGGATATGGATTTTGCGGTGTGTCCGGAAGTAACTAAGGCACTCCGTGCGGCCTGTGCTCAACAGGCTTTTGGCTATACTTTTCAGGGAGATGTTTTCAAGGAAGCTGTTTCAGGATGGTTTAAAAGGCGTCATGACGTGATGCTGGAACCATCGTGGATCGTTCCGTGCCAGAGTGTGCTAGGTGCCATGCAGATACTGATGGATGCTTTACTGGAAGAAGGAGACGGCGTAATGCTGTTTACACCGGTTTATCCGCCCTTCTATGAGATCACAGCCCATCGGAAACTGCAGCGAAATGATCTGACGATCATCAGTGCGATCGATACGGCAATCTGGGATCTGAAGGGCAAGCTGCTGGGAGTCTCTGTAGCTACGCTGCTGGGCGGAAAACACAGAACGAAACTGCGCTCTTACGCCAGCCAGATCCAAATGGGGTGGAAAGATAATCAAAGCGTAGCTCCCAATGAGAGCCCGGAGGAATTCAAAGAAGCCTGTCAGCGGGTTGTTTCCATGGGATACACGGCAGTAAAAGCCAATGTGATCGGGTTAAACGAACAGAAGCAGAGAAGAACTTATCAGGAAACTATGAGCTACATAGAAAAAAGTGTCCTGAAAAGAGCAGAGCAGAGACTGGCTGCAATGAGGGACGGTGTCGGACCGGATGTGGGGATCATCATGGAGAATCATTGCATCACAGACGGAAATACGGCAATCCAATTTGCCAGGATAGCAGAAGAATATGATGTTATGTTGATGGAAGAACCGGCGGTTCCTACGAATATCGAAGTGTTCAATAAAATTGCTTCCTATACCTCGATCCCCCTTGCAACCGGGGAACATACCTATTTGAGATCCGGATTCCGGCCCCTGATCGAAAGCGGTTCGGTTTCCGTGCTCCAGCCGGATCTGGGCAACTGCGGAGGATTTACCGAAGCGAAGAAGATCGCGGATCATGCGGCTCAATATGACATCGGAATTCAGGCCCATGTCTGTTCAGGACCTATCAGCCATGCGGCATCGCTTCAATTTGAGGCAGCGATCCCCAACTTCTACTATCATGAAGGACATCTGACGAATACACTTCCCCAGATCATTGAGATGGGTACTGAGGACTATCCGACGGTAAACGGCTATATTGAAGTACCGGATAAGCCGGGTATCGGTATGGACTTGAGCGAGAAGGCGCTGAAAGAAGCCAACATCATTACCATTCAGTAAGAAAAAACAGATATAAATGAATCTAAGGAGATATCGTATGCAGAAATTTGCGATCATCGGTATGGGATGTGCAGGATACCATGGAGTCAAGTCTCTTCGGGAACATGGGTATGAAGGGGAGATCCATGTATTTTCAGATGTATCTCATCCTACAGCCAATCCCATGCTGACGACTTATTATGTCGCAGGTAAGATACCAAGGGAAAGGATGTTCCCATTTGGTTCACTGGAAGAATTTACCCGGGAATTCGACGTGCAGGTCCATGCAGACACAAAGGTGCTGCGCGTGGATACGGGCAGCAGGTGTGTAGTCCTTGAGGATGGGACCCGGGAGGCTTTTGACAAGATCCTGATCGCCACGGGAGCGAGGGCGGTCTCGCCGGCTCTCGGGCAGGGAGGCGCAGGAAGAACCTTTCTGATGAGGACCGTATCGGATGCGGATCAACTGAAGACGATGCTGGAACAAAACCGGGTATCTTCCGCTGTCGTTGTAGGCGCTTCCATGGTTGGGATCAAAGTTGTAGAACTGCTGTATAACCGGAATGTAAAGGTGACAATGGTGGATATGGCTTCCAGATTGTTCCCTCTGGCCTGTATGCAGGAGACAGCTGAGATATTGGAACAGGATCTGAAAGACAGGGGAATTGACCTGCTTTTCCGGACCGGAGTCGACCACGTGGAAGAAACAGGGGAAGAAGTGAAAACCTTTCTTACGGATGGAACCTGTCTCACATCGGATATCCTGGTGCTCTGCATCGGAACCAGGGCAAATGTGGAACTGGTTGCCAATACGCAGGTGATCGAGTCGGAGCCTGTCAAAGTTAACCGGGGGATCGTGGTAAATACGCGAATGGAAACCAATGTGCCAGGCATCTATGCAGCAGGTGATTGCTGCGAGGGAACGAATCTTCAGACGGGGGAAACCATGATCATTGGATTGTGGGCAAATGCGGCTGCCCAGGGGAGTTGTGCAGGAGCAAATATGGCCGGATGCGTGGAGGAATTCCCAGGTTCTCTGCCCAATAATATTACGCATTATTTTGATAAGGATTTTATAGGGATCGGAGATCCGGATCTTCCCGGTGAACGGAACATTTTTACCAATTCCCATGGCATGGTTTCAGTCATTCATGAGAAAGATCAGCTTAAATGTGTGAATATTCTGGGGAATTACCGGATCAGCGGAATGGTCAAGGAGTATTTTGTACATCGGATCACCGGTCAGGGAGAAGATCTTACCATAGCCGATGCCGGATTATTACGCGCCAGTGGAGTACCGGAGGATTTTATCGTTTTGTTAGGAGGGTATCATGACTAAGCAGGAAAAACAGATGTGTGCCAAGCTGGCAGGACCGGAAACGGGAATTGAGATAAAACATTCTGTTTGTGATATCTGTACTCCGGGGCCCCAGTGTGGATTGAATGTATATGTGAAAGACGGAAAAGCGATCAAGATCGAAGGAATGCCGGAATTTCCAAGCAACCGGGGAAAGCTGTGCACGAAAGGTGCCGCCAATCGCCAGTATGTTTATCGGGAAGACAGGATCAAAACACCGATGAAGCGGGTGGGCGAACGGGGCTCTGACGATTTTGTCCCCATCAGCTGGGAAGAAGCTCTGGATACCATTGCGCAGAAGCTTTCTGAGATCCGGGAAGCGTACGGACCGGAAAGTGTTGCCTGGTTCACCGGGTATACGAAATGGATCCGTCCATGGCTGCGCCGCCTGTGCAACAGCTTTGGGGGCCATAATTATATGACCGAGTCCAGTACCTGCTTCCGGTCGGGACGTATGGCCAATGAGACCATCTTCGGCCGGGACATGCGGGGCGATCTGATGGGCAGACCGCAGCTTCTGGTGGGATGGGCCTGCAATCCCTATATCAACGCCTATGTGATGGGACAGGGATTTGTCCGCGCAAAAGAGGCAGGGGCCAAGATCATTATTATTGATGTTCGCCATACGCAGGCAGCAGAAAAGCTGGCAGACCTGTTCCTGCGTCCGAGGATCGGAACGGATATCGTGCTGGCGCATGCCATCGCCAACCTGATCATCCAGAACGGCTGGCAGGATCAGGCATTTATTGATCAATATGTGCATGGATTTGAGGAATACAGGAATATGGTATCTGCCTATGATCTGGAGACTGCAGAGAGAATTACCGGGGTTCCTCAAAAGGATATCCGGACAGCTGCTGAATGGATGTCTCAGATCAAACCGGCATGTATTACCCCCAGTAATGGGATCGTCCATCATATCAATGGATATAACGCACACAGGGCTGTTATGTGTCTGGATCTGATAACCGGAAATGTAGATAAACCGGGAACTATTCTTCCGGTTTACGATACCTATTGCGATATAGGCTCGGGATTTTCCACCTATGAAGAGGAGTTCATGAACGAGACCAGTACGCCCAAGACCGTACCGCAGATCGGGGAAGAACGATTCCCGCTCTGGAACCGTATGACCTCAGATGCACAGACCATGGACCTTCCGAGACAGGTGCTGGAAGGAAAACCCTATGAGATCCATGCCCTTGCAGCGTTTGGCGTTAATACCATGATCTTTCCGGAACCGGGGAAATTCCGGGAAGCCATGAAAAAACTGGACTTTATATTTGCAACGGATCTGTTCTGGACAGATGCCTGTAAATATGCAGATATCGTACTGCCGGTGTGCAGTTCCCTGGAACGGAGCGAATTGAAATGTTATCCCGGCGGAGTCATGTATTATGTCTCGCCTGCGATTGCGCCGTTGTATGAAAGCCGCGATGATGTAGAGGTTATGACCGAACTGGCAAAACGGCTGTGCCCGGAAGACAAACTTCTGTGTGCGGGATATCACGAGTCCCTGCGATACATGTTCCGGGATGAACTGGAAGACCTGGAAAAGGCCAGGGAAACGGGCATGCCGCATCGCTGTTCCAAATTTAAACCCTATATTCCCGGAACTTACCTGAAAAACGGACCGGAAACCAAAACCGGCAAACTGGAATTATACAGTGAACTGATCCGGGAGATCGATCCGGACTATCACCTGGATCCGCTTCCTGTCTATTACGATGGCAACCGGGGTACTGATCCGGAGAAATATCCTTTTGTGCTGATGACCGGTGCCAGGCTGCCCAATACGATCCACTCCAGGGGACATAAAGTGCCATGGCTAAGGAGTCTGAGACCTGATCCAATGGTAGATATCAGTCCCGAAGATGCCCGTGCGCTTGGGATACGGCAGGGAGATAAGGTTCGGCTGTACAGCGAGACCGGAGAGATCCATTTACTGGCCAATGTGACAGAGGTCGCCAGTCAGGGAGAATTACATTTGATCCATGGATACGAGGAGGCAAATGCCAGTGATCTTATTGCAACTGACTATCTGGATCCCTATTCAGGATTTCCGAGCTATAAACAGCTTCGGTGCGCCATCGAAAAGGAGGATGCGTAATGAGTTATAAGATCAGTTTTTATCCGGAGCGGTGCGTTGCCTGCGGCGCATGTGCGGTTGCCTGCATGGATCAGAATGATATTCAGGTACAGGACGGTGCACAGCCCTTCCGAAGATCCTATCAGATCGACTATCATGCAGATGGAAATCCCCATATTGGCTATTTTTCCGCTGCATGTGAACATTGTGATGATGCACCCTGTATCGATGCCTGCCCGTCAAACTGTATCAGCAAGGATGCGGAAACCGGCTTTACTGTTTATGATAATACCAATTGCATCGGCTGCAGAAGCTGCTCCATGGCTTGCCCGCATGGTGCTCCTGTTATGGATCTGAATGGAAAAATGTCGAAATGTGACGGCTGTAATGAGCGGGTGAAAGTGGGGCTTTCCCCTGCCTGTGTCGCCGTTTGTCCATTTGATGCATTAAAGCTGGAAGAAGAAAATGCCGACTGACAACACTGCATTAAACGATACCTTTTTAAAAAGATATCCCCTTGTTCATTTTAACAAAGGGGATATCCTTTTGCGTCCCGGAGAGATCAACCATTATCTGTATTATATCAAAAGCGGCGTCTGCGCCTGTTCTATCATTCATCTGGATGGAAACCTGATCATCCCTCTGCTTCTCAGGAAAGATGAGCTGATCGGCGCGCGCATGGAACTGCTTGGCGTGAAAGAAAACCGGTCTTTGAGTGAAGTATCGGCACATACCGATGTGGAAGTATATAAGATCCCGATCAGGGATATCCGTGACCTGCTGCAGACGGACTTTGAAGCATACAAAAGACTGGCCCGTTCGGTGATCCTTTCTCTGGACAGAGTGATCGAAACATCCAATATGCGGGGCAAAGGCAATTCTGTCATGATCGTCTGCAACACCCTGCTGCATGAAATGTCTTCGGAAGGATGTCCGGAGGGACTCTATCGGTTGTCTGATTATTTTACGATCACGGATCTTTCCCGGATCCTGCAGCTTCACCGGGTCACAGTGTCCAGGATCATGCATGGCCTGGTGGAAAAAAAGGTCCTGGAAAAAAGGGGCAGAGTCTGGTATATCACGGACCGCAAAAAACTGGAAAAATATCAGCAGGGAATCCTGACACTAAACCCGAAAGCGATCAGCTGAACCGGAAGTTATCCGCATAATACCTTTCGATCGGGAATTTATAGCGATCTATTGGCACCGGCTGCCTGTAAGGCACCGGTGTTCCGTTTTCATTATGCAGTTCCACCCAGCAGAGCCAGTCTTTCGAATGCTCCGGATGATCGCTCCGATAATGTCCGGCCCGGCTGTCTGTCCGAAACAGGGCAGATGTCAGGTAGAACTCGGTGACCTGCGCGATCGACCGCACTTCCTCCAGTTTCAGCAGATCATGTGTATCTCTTGCAGCCATCCGGCTGAGCTTTTCTTCTTTCAGATGTTGCAGCTTCTGACCGGCGGCTTTCAGGGCGCTCTCGTTTTTCAGGATACTGACATCATAAGGAGCAATGATCTTCTGCAGTTCTTCCAGGATCTGTGAGGGAGAGAAGCCTTCTTTTCCGAGCGGCGCAAATGTTTCAGCGAGAGCTTCCCGGGCTTTTGCTGCATCTGCACTTCTGCTTCCGGATCCGGAGATATACTGTATTGCCGCTTTTCCTGCCTGTCTTCCGGTGATCGCCGTTGTCATCAGAGCGAATCCTCCCATGTAGACACCCGGGTCAAGACTTCTCAGACGGCCTGCGATATACAGTCCCTTGACCCCGCTCTCCCCGTGAGGACCGGTCCGTACGGCTCCGTTGGATAACTGTACGACTGTGGTCCATTCAAAAGGATCTTTGAAAAAATCGATCCCCTGTTCGATCAGTTTCTGATAATGCAGCAGATGCCTGCCGGATCTGGGTTTGATGATCGGATAATCCTCTTCGCGGATAGAACTCAGATCCAGGTGGATCGGTGCCTTTCCGGCCAGCGTTTCCAGCGCCATCGCGCGGGTAATATAATGGGGATCTGTATTGGGGCCCAGGACCGGAGAGTACTTGTTCATAAACGCTTCCCCATCCTTGTTGACGAACCTGGCGCCGAGAGGCATCAAAACCGTCTGGCCTTCCCATTCAAAATACTTCGGTACATTCCAGATATGGAGAAATTCAAAATTCCGAAGCACCGCTCCGGCCTGAAACGCCAGACAAGCCCCTTCTCCGGAAGCAGTATTCTGATTATAGGACGGTTTCCAGCTGGCAATTCCTGCTGCCAGGATCACAGACTGCGCTTCAAAGAGATATTTTTTCCCCGTGACATAATCAAATCCTGCAGCACCGGTTACCTGTTCATCTTCCGTAAGGAGCCGCGTGATCTCGATCCGCCCCATACGCCGGACATGCAGCCGGTCCATCTCGGAGATCATAGCTTTCCGCATGTTTTGTCCGCCGGTCCCTTTTATCTGTACCGGAAACAGGCGAACATGATCAAGGGCTCTCTGGAGCACGGAACGGTATTCGCCATGTTCATCTTTCAGATAGGTGCATCCCATTTTCTGATAACTCTCGAAGATATCAAAAGATTCTTTCCACAGTTCCTCCATGACATCCTGTTCGCAGAGACCGTCCCAGTAGTAGACAAAATCACGGACCCACTGTTCCGGAGAATCTCCCGGCAGACATACTTCAAGATCGCCGCCGGACAGGGACATCAGCCCTCCCCAGTCAGGGAACGATTTATCCACGATCAGGACATCCCGGCCGGGATCTTCCTCTTTGGCGCCTTTGGCTGCCCACAGACCGGCAGATCCCCCGCCGATGATCAGGATATCCGTCCGGAGGATCTCCATTTCTGTCTGTGTCGGGGGAGTGGCAGCGATATATGGTTTATTGCTTTCGAGCGGGGCAGGAACAGACAGATCCTTTATGAAGCCGGGATCAGTACTGCAGTTTACCTCTGCAGGAAAAGCAGAAGGAAAAGGTCTCTTAAACGGGTGAACAGTCACTGCGCCTGTCGGACAGCTCTGTTCACACAGATAACAGGTATGACAATCCTCCGGATAAGCGATATATGCTTTTCCTTCCGGGTTCATCCGCAAAGTGTCCAAGGGACAATGTTCAACACAGCTGCCGCACCCGATGCAAAGATCGGTATCAATTCTCTGGATCATACGTTTATCCTTTCTCAAGAAGCCTGTTTACAAAAGGAGAAAAGGACAGTGCCTTTTCTCCTTCTGTTTTCTTCTGTATTGCAGAAGTATTTTATTTCATGATGGATAATGCATATTCATACATTTCTTTAAAGTTCTCGCATCCTGGCATAGCGCAGATCTCTTCAATCTTGGCGTCGATCACCGGCTGAGCTGCCTCTCTCCATACATCGACCTGCTCTGCGGTCAGGATCGTGATCGTGTTCTTGTCAGAATTGCCGACTACTTCATCGAATTTATCCATATCGGCGAAACGATTTGCCTGCTCTTCCTCGTGGAAAGCAATTGCTTCCTGAGTAATGAGCTCCTGTGCGGCAGGAGACAGGGAATCCCAGAATGCCTGGCTGCAGCAATGCATGGAAACATCAAAGTAGATGCCGCCGTGCTCCTGGAAAATGATACTCTGGTTTGCAACTTCATAAAGACCGGTGTTAACGATGGCGCCGCCGTTCTGGAAGATACCATCTGCTACGCCGCCCTGCAGGGACTGGTAAGCATCTGCGAAAGCAACCTGAAGAGGCGCAGCTCCGAGAGACTCGATGATCTTCATCATCATTGCGGACATACCGATGATCTTCTTGCCGGCAATATCTCCCGGAGTAAGGACCGGGGTATCGGAATTGATCTGGAGGTTGACAGCAGGAGTCATATTATAGCTGATCAGATGAAGGCCGTTGCCTTCTACTTCTTTCTCCAGTACTTCCGGATATTTTGCCATCACTTCGCCGAATACTTCCGCACCTTCGGTCGTCATGCCCATGAAGGGAATGGAAACTACATTGGAAGTAATGGGGAACAGGGACTCGAAGTTTGCGATGTTCAGGTTGGCGATATCGCATCTTCCGTCCAGAAGGCCGTCGACGGATTCCGGAGCAGATACCAGAGATCCGGATCCATAGAATTCATAATCGATCTTTCCGCCGGATTTTTCTTTGAGTCTTTCCAGGAATGCAATATAAGCTCCTTCAATCTGCTCTCCACGGGTGGAGTTGGCAATGATCGTGATGGGCTCGATACTGTCGATGTCGATCTCAGCTGGTGCTTCTGCCATGACGGTCAGAGCCATAGCAAATACCATAACTGCCGCCAATACAAGTGTTAATAGTTTTTTCATTCTACATCCTCCTTAATATATTATTCAGCTGCATTTTACTACATAAGATTCGGCAGCCATAAAACGATTTCCGGGAACAGGCTGATCAGCACGATTACCAGTATCAGACCTGCGATAAAAGGAATAACCCCTTTGAATATCTTTCTGACATCTACTTTGGACAATCCGGCCAGCAGGAATACGACCATGCCTACCGGAGGAGTGATGGAACCAAGAGCGGTCATCAGAACGACAAACAGTCCGAACCAGGTTCCATTCAAATGAAGCGTGGTGACCATGATCGGGTACAGGATCGGGACGGTCAGCATGATCATGGGATTATCAGGCATAAACATGCCGAGTATGATATACATGATGGCGACCAGCACGATGATCACGCCGACCGGCAGACCGGAACTGACTACCGCATTGGCGAGAAACGCCGGAACTTTGCTGTATGTGATAAAGGTCGTAAAAATATTGGTACCGATCATCAGGAGCAGGATCGTACCTGTAAGTAATGCGGTATTCACCAGACATTTGACGATCTTCTTCCAGGTCAGGCGCCTAGACAGGACGCCGATCAGCACTGCAGCCGCAGCTCCGATCGCGCCGGATTCCGTTACGGTGAACCATCCGCCATAGATGCCTCCTAATACCAGGATAAACAGGATCACGATGGGCCATACAGTCTTGAAGCTTTTAAAACGGTCTTTCCAGGGAGTCCGTTCTTCCGCCGGGCCGTAGTCCGGATGGATCCTGGTCAGGATGGAGATAAATACAACATCCAGAATGACCAGCATGATCCCGGGAATGATGCCGGAGATAAAGAGCCGGCCGATATTCTCATCGGCAATGATCCCGTACATGATCATGGGGATCGACGGCGGAATGATGATCGCCAGCGGGGCAGCGCCGGCTACCGAGCCGCAGGCCAATTCGTCGGAATAGTGGTAGCGCTTCATTTCCGGCAGCGCGATCTTACTCATGATGATCGTGCCAGCCATATGAGAGCCGGTGATAGCTCCCAGGATACCGGATGCAACTGTCGTAGCCGAGGCGAGTCCGCCCCGGTGATGCCCCAGAAAGGCGTTGGCAGTGGTAAACAGGTCCGACCCCATACGGGATTCCGATATCACAAGTCCCATCAGTATAAACATGGGGATTACGGTAAGGCTGTAGTTATTGGCTGTGATAAACGGCTGCGTGCCCAAAACATTCAGCGCCTGGGTCTGTCCGCGGATGATCATGATGCCGATCATACCGATCAGAGTCATGGCAACGCCGATCCACATACGGGCAACCAGAAAAACAAACAGCAGGATAATGCCTAATAATCCGATCAGTTCCTTGCTCATTTGCGTACCTCCCCTTTGGCCTTTTCTTCCATGATCCCTTTCACTTTATAAGGCGCTTCGCCTCTCAGCGCTCTGGCTTCATTGATGGTCATAAAGATCGTTGCGATGAGACCTCCCAGAAAACCGATGGCGACGACGATCACGAACGGCCAGTACGGGATGTTCAGAAGGGTATATCCGTAACCTTTACTGCTATAATCGAGCGCTGTCAGGACAGATCGCCAGATGATGATCCCGAAGATACAGATGGAGATCAGATTGACAATGATCTGTACAGTATGTTTCGGTACTCTCGGCATGGCATCCATCACAAAGTCGACGGAAACATTCTGATTGGTGAGACATCCCATGCCCATGGCCAGGATCGTTCCTACATTGAAGATCTGAACGATCTCTGTTGCTCCGGTGATCGGATGCCCGAACAAATTTCTGGCCAGTACGTCCGCTACGGATAACAGGACCATGACTGCCGTGGAAATAATAGAAAAATAGGATAGAAATCTTGCGATGATCTGAAGGATTTTCGGTATGGTCTTCATAATCAGACACCTCCTGAGCAGTATTATACAACGATTCGCTGTCCGCACAATGCAGCTTAAACTATATCTTGTATTTTCTACATATATATATAACCAGAGGGTATTTTTTGGCTAAATTGCACAGTCTTTCATACATGGGCTTTCATTACAGCATCCGTTCCGCAAACAGAAGGGTGAAAGCCAGGGAAGAAAGGAACAGCGCCAGCCAGACGCATCCTCCCAGTGCGATCGGCTACAGTCCTTTTGTGAACAGGTCCCGGAAGCGGATCTTGAATCCGACGCCGGCCAGCGCCATGGTCACGAAGAATTTATAGCCGAAAGAAAAGAAAGGCTTGAACAATTCTTTGTAAAAAGGTGTCCCGGAGACCGTATTGACCAGTATCGTATTGATCCCCACCGCCAGGATAAAGAAAAGGATGAATTTCGGGAACGATTTCCATACTACAGCCCCGATGGAACTTTTTTTGCTGTCAGCGGGAGCGGTCTTTGCGGCTGCGTCTTTGCGGAGGGTGACAATGGAAAACAGAAGCGCCATCACGATGATCATCGTCGTTCTGACTACTTTGATGGCAGCGGGAAGGGCATAGCCTTCCAGTCCCTTCAGGTTGGCAAATGTCTCCTGGGCGGCAACGACCGAAGACGTATCGTTGATCGCGGTGCCTGCCAGGAAACCGAACTGGACATCACTAAGACCCATCTGCAGTGCAAGGTATGGATAAGACAGGCATGCCAGCAGATCGAACAGGAAGATGGCTGTCATCGCGTAGGCTGTTTCTTCTTCTTTTGCGCGGATCACCCGGGAAACCGCTGCGATAGCGGTCCCGCCGCAGATGCAGGTGCCGCTGCTTACCAGGGCGCAGGTATTGGAACTGACGTGGAACACTTTTCGTCCCAGCAGATACCCGACAGCCAGCGCCAGCAGGATATTGAAGATGATCAGGGGCAGGGCGTACACGGCGCTGAAGATATCCGTAAACGCAAGGGTCGCGCCAAGTCCTATGATACCGGCACTCAGGAAGCTTTTTCCGGCAAATGTGGTACCGCTCTTAAATTCACTGCTCATCTTATCCGCGGGCACGAGATTGACAATCAGGATCCCGATGATCAATGCCAGCATGGGAGATCCGATAAAGGTTTCAAATTTGCTGATGATCGTAGAGACCAGCGCGATCAGGAAACAGCACAGGATCGCAAGATACCGGGGTCCTGACAGACGCATTTTCCGGCGTTCCTTTTTTGCTTTCGCGCTGTCGCTGATATATACATACAGGAAGGCGATCACTGCGCAGATCAGTACGACGCTCCATGAAAATCCATTTAATCCGAGAAACATATTTTCACCTCATTTATTTTAGTTCAGCGTTTATACCGGTAGTCCATATGGACCGTACCATTTCTTTCCTTATAGATCGTCTGGAATTTCCCGTTTAATGTGATATCTGTAAAATCATAGTCACATCTGACATGCGGGCCGCGGGTTTCTTTTCTGTTTCTGCTGCACAGAAAGATCGGTTCCGACAGATCGATCATGTTCAATACTTCCAGACTGCGCATCAGTTCGTGGGAGTTGCTGCAGCCCAGTTCCTTATAACAGTTTGCCTTCAACTGACGCATATATTCGATGCCGGCGTTCAGCATGTCTTCACTTTGCTGGTCTGCACTGGCGTATTCATTCATGATATTCTGGAGCGAAGATGCTGCTTCTTTCCAGTGCGCGCCGTCTGAACGGGATAACAGATCCTGGTAGAGATCTTCATACTTTTGGATATCAGCCGGGTCGATCCTGGAGATGTCCTTTGTATTTTTTACATAATCGGCAGCATCTTCTCCGGCAGTCATACCAAATACAGCAGCACCGCACAGGCTGCCGTTCACATTTCCCGTACAGTTGCCTGCGGCATATAAACCGGGGACACTGGTCCTGGCATGCGTGTCGATCTCAATGCCTCTCTGTCCCATCATGATCGGATAGGTGCCGAATTCCACCATGTCACTGCTCAGATCAATGCCGTAGTGCTCGCAGTAATCCGTGATCGAATCGATCCCTTCGCTGACCATGGCCGTATGCAGCATATAGTCCAGATCCTCCGGAGAGGTCTCGGTACAGTTCATAAAGGTTGGCCCCTTGCCTTTTTTCAGGCGGTCCCGGTAGCAGGTCGGCCAGACATCTGCCGTGATATCACCGGTTGCCCGGGAAGGCTTGCTGTTATACGGCGTAAAGGTGTTGCCGCGGATGTCAGTGGAAACGCCGATCCAGGTGCCTTTTCCGCCGCGGGCAAAATACTTGGGCCCTGCATGTCCATTGAGCATATCCATGTTGACCAGTCTGGCGCCGAACCGGTATGCCATCGCCTGTGCGTCTCCTGTTGTGGCGGGACAGCATGGGGTATTGAACATGTAAGCAGGCGTAATGCTCGGATACATGCGGGATACCATTCCGGTGGCAAGAAGGACCGCTTCGCATTGGATCATAACGGTTTCCGGGATCTCTTCACTGATATCGACCCCAATGGCACCTGCCAGTCGGCCATCCTTATCTGCAAGAAGATCGTGGATGATGATGTGGTTCAGGATCCTGGCTCCCTGCTGTTTTGCTTCTCTGGTCAGACAGCTTTTCTGGAGAGCACCGTCAAATTTCAGGTTGTACAGCTGCTGGCCAGGCATACCGTGGCCTTCGAACTTCCATACTCCGGTGGGCCGCATGTTGATCCCCATGTCTTCCCACATCTGGATGACTTCAAAACTCCGGTCAATCCAGACTTTCGTCAGTTCCATATCCACCCAGGGACCCGCATCAAAGGAAGATCCGATCTCCCGGTACACCCGCTCTGTATCTGTCCCATGACATTCGGGAATATAACAATGGAAATGATCATTTCCATTTGCCCCGGAACCAGAACGACGAGTATCTGCTTTCTCTGCAATGATCACGTCCGCGCCTTTTTTTCCGGCAGCGATCGCAGCCATCAGACCACCGACACCGCCTCCGACACACAGAAACTCACAATTGTAGGTTTTCATTTCAAGCCCTCCTTTGGAAAATGAAGCATCATGTGAGATAGCGGATAGCGGATGGAGATTGCATTAACAGGACAGTCCTTTACGCAGGCTTTGCAATGCCAGCATTCCTCCGGATATCGGACGATCAGCTTCCGGATCTGCTTGTTCAGATATAGGACATCGAGAGGGCAGATCTCCGCACAATAACCGCAGGCCTTACATTTTTTTACATCAATGATCGGTGGCATAAAGACCTCCTTTGTATGCTGATTGATAATTCTACGTGAATTATAACATATGGTCCGACCAGGAACCTGTAGCATAAGCTACACAGGACGAAGCAGTATTCTGGTGACGCTTTGCGATGCTGGATGGGCTGCTGGTGCCGTCCTTTTTGCTGCGAGTCGAGCACTGAGTTTCGAAAATTATGCGGAAAATATCGAAGAGAGGAATTTTTTTTGATTTCGTATACCTGAAATATCGAAGAGAGGAATTCCTTTTGATTTCGGATACTTAAAATATCAAAGACAAGGTTTTTTCCGGATTTCGTATACTGACCGGTATACGAAACAGGAGTTTTTTTCTCTCTTCGATATTTTGGTATACGAAACAGGAGATTTTCTTTCTCTTCGATATCTCGAGTATACGAAAAAGAAGTTTTTCTCTCTCTTCGATATTTCGAGTATACGAAAACAGGAAAATATGTTCTCTTCGATCTTTCCGTGATACGAAACATAAAAAAACTGTCTCTTCGTATACCGAGAGGCAGCTTTTAAGCGATATCACAAAATGACTACAGCTGGTCAGTGAGCATCAGGCTGACGTCGTCGATGGTAAGCTCCAGGATCTCGGAAGCGAAGGCACGGAAGTTGTCCGGGCCGTCAGAGACATAGAACTGGTGGTCGCTGAAAGAGACAGGAGTCTCTGAGGCGAGGCCATAGTCCTTCAGCACCCGGGAGAGTTCCATGGCAGTTGTGTAGGCGGGATTGACCAGGGTGATCTTACCGGCGCCCTCCGCCGCGGCTATACCGTCAGCAGCGCCCTCCGCCGCCGCTGCACCGCTCGCAGCAGAACCATCTGCAGCCCCTGCACTGTCAGCATCCGGGAGCTCCTTGGCATACCCGGAAAAGACCCCGCCGATCTCCCGCGCGATCACGCTCCGGAGCAGCGGATAGTGAGTGCATCCCAGGATCAGGGTGTCGATGTTGTCGGTCTTGATCAGATCATCCAGATAGCGGTGGATCATTTCCACGGTCACGCTGTCATCGAGCATGCCTTCCTCCACCAGATGGACGAAGAGCGGGCAGGCTTTGCCGAAAACCTGCGCGGAGGGCATCATTTCGTGGATATAGCGGTCGTACAGTCCACTGGTGATGGTCGCGGATGTACCGATGATGCCGATGCGGCCGGAAGAAGTGGCGCTGACAGCGGCGCGGGCGCCGGGCTCCACCACGCCGATCACGGGAATATCCGTCATTTCCCTGACTGCGTCGAGAGCCAGAGCGGACGCCGTGTTGCAGGCGATCACGATGGCCTTCACATTTTTGGAGAGAAGGAACCGGGTGATCTGCCGGGAATAGCGCTTGATCGTGTCAGCAGATTTATTGCCGTAAGGCACACGGGCAGTGTCGCCGTAATAGATGATCTTTTCATTGGGAAGATTCCGGAAAATCTCCCGGGCTACCGTAAGGCCGCCTACGCCGGAATCAAATACACCGATGGGAAGATGGTTTCTTTCCATGTCACATGACCTCCGGGGTATTGACGTTCAGGCGTTCCTGGATCGTATCGCGTACGGTGTTGTGCAGCTCGCCGAGTTCTTCCTGCGTAAGGGATGCCGTGTCGATGGGCGGGCAGAATTCCACGATGGCTTTGCGCGCCTTGATATAAGGGCGGTGATCGTCAAATATGTCACCAGTGCCGCTGACGGCAACGGGCACGACAGGGCACAGCGGCTGTTTGGCGATCTTGAACGTGCCTTTATGGAACATCAGAAGCTCTCCTTCCACATGGCTTCTGGTGCCCTCGGGATAAGCCAGGATCGAGATGCCGTTGTTGATGTACTCGATGCATTTCAGAATACATTCCATTCCCTGACGCCGGTCATGCCGGTCGAGGAGCACGCCGTAGATGGAGCCGATCCACCAGCCGATGATGGGGTAGGATTTCAGCTCCTTCTTGGACAGATTGCCGGTGAGTCCTTTAAATGCGCGGTATGTCAGGATGGCGTCAAAGAGGCTTCTGTGGTTGGAGGCGAAGAGGACGGCCTCACCGTCCTTCGGAAGATTCTCCAGCCCCTTATAAGTGACCTTGACTCCGCACATGAAAACAAACAGGGCAAATCCTGCCTGCACAAAATGAAGGGCGAACCAGTCCCCCTTTTTGCGGTTGATTTTTCTTATGATCCGATACAACGGATAGCAAATGATCGTAGCAAGGGCGATGATCAGTGCGCCGATGCCGAATAATATTAATCTGAACATAGTGTATACATTTTATCATCTGCCATACTGTTGTGCAAGAGCAGGGCGAACAGGCTTACAGATCCCATTGGAAACATATCGGATCTTTTCCGGAAAATACAATGTCATATTGCGGAAATACGGCATCTTTGCTAAAATAGCATGCACGTGTTGGAAATCACAGATAAGGCCGTCGGCCGAAACAGCCGGAACGAGCCTTAAGACAAGTACCACTCCATGGTGACGAGAAAGCCATGGGGAGAGGAGGACAAATTGTACGAGAAAGTATTTACGGATCTGAATTTCACCGAAAGGGAAAAAAAGATCGAGCAGTTCTGGAAAGACAAGGAGATCTTTGAAAAGAGCATGAGGGAACGGGCAAACGGCCCCCAGTATATGTTCTATGACGGACCTCCGACGGCAAACGGCAAGCCCCACATCGGCCATGTACTCACCCGTGTCATCAAGGACCTGGTTCCCAGATTCTGGACCATGAAAGGCTATGAAGTGCCCAGAAAAGCGGGATGGGATACCCACGGCCTGCCGGTGGAGATCGAAGTAGAGAAAATGCTGGGCCTCGACGGCAAGGAGCAGATCGAACAGTACGGCCTGGCACCGTTCATCCAGAAGTGCAAGGAAAGCGTATGGAAATATAAAGGCATGTGGGAAGAGTTCAGCAACACCGTCGGTTTCTGGGCTGATATGGAACATCCCTATGTCACTTATGAAAATGATTATATTGAGTCCGTCTGGTGGTCTCTGAAGCAGATCTGGGAAAAGGGCCTTCTGTATAAAGGGTACAAGATCGTTCCTTACTGCCCGCGGTGCGGAACGCCCCTGTCCAGCCACGAAGTGGCCCAGGGCTATAAAGATATTAAGGAAAGAACCGCTGTCGTCAAGTTCAAAGTATCCGGGGAAAACGCGTATTTCCTGGCATGGACGACAACGCCATGGACGCTGCCTTCCAATACGGCTCTCTGCGTGAATCCGGAGGAGACCTATGTGAAGGTGCAGAAGGGAGACGAGTTCTATTATATGGCGGAAGCTCTTCTGGACAAGGTACTGGGAGAAGACTACGTCATTATCAAGAAATACAAAGGCCAGGAGCTGGAGTACAAAGAGTACCATCCGCTGTTTGACAACGTGGACTACTCCGGCGTAAAGGAAAAATGCCACTATGTGGTCTGCGACGGCTACGTCACCATGGATGACGGTACCGGTATCGTTCATATTGCCCCTGCTTTCGGTGAAGATGACTCCCGGGTAGGACGCAAATACGGTCTGCCCTTCGTGCAGTACGTGGACAGCAAGGGCTGCATGACCAAAGAGACCCCGTGGGAAGGCGTTTTCGTCAAGAAAGCCGACGGTATGATCCTGGATGCCCTGAAGGAATCCGGCCGCCTGTTCGCCGCGCCGATGGCAGAGCACAGCTATCCCTTCTGCTGGAGATGCGACACGCCGCTGATCTATTATGCCCGCGAGAGCTGGTTCATCAAGATGACAGCGGTCAAGGACGATCTGATCCGCAACAACAATACCGTCAACTGGATCCCGGAAAGCATCGGCAAAGGCCGCTTCGGCGACTGGCTGGAAAATGTC